>JAZUCP010000055.1:0-10287 GCA_045639165.1 Acetatifactor sp.
TGCAGTGGGTAATATGATCGGTGCAAATGTGGACCCCAGCCACTTATTCTGGCAGGGAATCGACCCTTGTGAGGCGATCAAGATGCTGAAGGGTGCCATTTACCACTTCCATGCAAAAGATACCAAGATCGATGATGCAAACACTTCTAAGATTGGTGTATTGGATACCCAAGGATATGGTGATATCCTGAATCGTTCATGGGTGTTCAGAACCGTAGGATATGGTCACTCCGCCGAAGTATGGAACAATATCATCAGCACATTGAAGGCTGTTGGTTATGATGGTGCTATCAGTATCGAGCATGAAGACGGTCTGATGAATCCCAAGGAAGGACTGGAAAAGGCGGTTGCTTTGTTGAAAGAGGCTATTATTTATGAGACCGCAGGCGAGATGTGGTGGGCGTAAATCTTTTGCTGTAATAATAAACTCCGGTTTTAGGTCATTCTGACTTAAAACCGGAGTTTATTATTACAGCTCTTCCTTAATTTTAATTACCTCTTTCGATTTCTCGGCATTTCTCCGGTAATTTTCTCAAATGCTCTGCGGAATGTGCGTACATTTGTATAACCAACCCGTTCTGCCACTTCCTGAGTTGAATACATTCGACTTGCCATCAGTTCTTTGGCCTTCTCAATGCGAACGCTGTTAATGTAGTCTATGATGCCAATCTTTGTCTCCTCTTTAAAAGTTCTGGAAATATATCTTGGATTCTTACCCAAACCTTCAGCAACGCTGTTAAGATTGAGATTACAATCCATATAATTATCCTGGACATAATTCATCACTTTAGATACAATTCCTTTTCCTTCTTTAATCTGTTGTCTGGATACCACACCAATCTGAAATTGGAGCAAATTGCCAAAACAATCCTTCATCTCCTCTTTTGTCTGTGCTCTGGTCAGATGTTCTAAATAACTGAACGCTGCTTCTTGCTGCACGGTATCTGTCACATATTCTCTGAAAATGCTCATCACAATACTAAACATTTCATAAATACGCATCCTCAACATTGTTACGCTCATAGTGTTTGCATCATGTGTAGAGAACATTTGCTCCACAATGACCAGCGCACCGTTAATATTTTTTTCAGCAAAGGCATCACTGAATTTTTGCTTCATATCTTCTAACAGATGAAAATCATCATAATCCGGAAGTGTTCTGACATCGATCACACCATATCCACCTACCATATTCTGATAATCAAACGCACTCATAATATTCTGATACAGATGCTTGATGTCTCCAATATCTTCCCCAATTTCGCTAACTGCACCAAATACGGATATTCCCCATTTATCATAAAGCATGGAGCAAAGATATTCAGCTTTTTTTATTATCTCCTGCCGCCAGCTCTCCTCTCCCTCTGGTTGCAGGTCAAACAGATAGAAAATAAAACACCCATCCTCCGTGTGATAAAAATGATCCATTTCCACAAGTTCCGAAAAAATATTATCTACAATAAAAAACTGTAATTCCTCGTATTCTGCATCATTTTTTCCAGACTGTACCATAAATCCAACCAGTGCAATCTTATTATTCAGAGTAAAACCTTCGTCTTCTCCTGATACAAATTCCTCAAGCTTATTTCCTCTTCCTTTCATTAACATTAAAAGCCGGGAATTCATCAACTCTTTTTGCTGTTTTTCCAATAACTTTCTGGATGTGTGTTTCTCCTGGGTCAGACTGGAAAACATTCTTTTCATTCGTTCGAATTCATTTATATTATCACGTTCTTCTTCATCGAACTCATTGATCATAGTATAAATCGGACGATAGTTGATCCATAAAAGAATCATAATCCCAATGATTGCCAACAGTATTGTAATCCCCAGATTTATCCGGAAAGTAGTTCGTACCCCCTGTAATTCATCCATTACACTTTGCTCCGAAAACACTACCTCGTAAGATATCTCGGGAACTATAGACTCCTTCTGCATACGAATAAAAAAATCATTTTCCTCTATCCAGTCCGGAGCCTCTACCAGTTTCCCTTTGTGAAATATCAACGGATTCTGCCCTTCTATATGAATCAGCATCCATGAATCCTCATTCAAATATTCTGTTACTTTTTCAATAACTGTTAATGGGACACTCACTATAATATTATAACTTCCCTTTCGCATTTCATTTACTGTCTTGGCATAAATCAAACAATCCCCCGGTGTCCAATAATTGATGCCCTTCGTCAATAAATAATCTTCAGAATATTCTCCGTTTAAAATTTCTTTCCACTCTTCATAAGCAATAATATCCTTATATTTATGCATCATCCCTCGGTAATACACTTCAGCTGTACAGGAATTTTCACCGGTAACCAAATACTCTTTATCTCGCAAATAAATCATGCAAAACATGTCATCTACGCCATTGCGATAGGAATGGAGCGACTCCTGCAGCGAATGTGTTTTCCGATAAAAAGCCGGATTTATCGTTTCGTGATTCTTCAATTCAACCAAGCTATCATCCAAAAATGCATAAACATAGTTTTCATGAAGCAATTCTAAATAGTGATCAATACTGTCCGAAGCATTATTAAACGTAAGCCCATTTGCCGATATAATTTCTTCCTTCATCGTATTAATATTTATATAATAGTTAATAAATATCGCCGACAACGGTATCAAAAAAACCAAAATATAAGAACATGTCCATGTCCATAAAACACTGTTTTTCTTCAAACGCACTTTTATACTCCTCCTACAGCCTGATCACATAACTTTCCAAATATATAGTAGCATAAAACAAACTCATTTTTTAGTGCCAAAAAAAGACATTTCCAGACCAGTTTGTGCACATTTGTATTGCTCATCTCGAGCATAACAATCGGGGCAATGAATGTTATTGTCATGCGATTCAAAATACCGAAGCCGGCAAAAAAGCCTGCTTTCTTTCAGATGCCTGCCTTCTGGAAAAATGCAAGAAAAGCAAAAAACCTCAAATGCATGTCTGCCATGCCGGACTGGTGGATATTGTGGTACCGATTTTGTACGAGGACATAATAATCGGCTATATTATCTTCGGGCAGTTAAAAATGGAGAACCATTTTTCTGCCTTCGAAAATTATATAGCCGATTTGGGTTTAGATATAGAAAAGCGGTTGCCTATATTCACGAAAATTTAGAAAGCGAATTAAGTATTCAAAGTATTTCTCAAAGCATCCATGTATCCAAAAGTGTACTATACAAAAAATTTCATGCCTGCTTTCACTGTACCGTCAGCGAATACATTAACTGCAAGCGTGTGGAAAAATCCATCGAATTACTTACCAAAACAGACCTATCCATCGAGGAAATCGCTCAAAGATCCGGATTTTCCAGTACCTCCTATTACACAAAGACATTTAAACGGATAAAGGGGATTCCGCCTTTGAGGTATAAGAAAAATATATAATCATCCAATTTTGAACCACCTGATAAAATCACTTTCGATTAAGACATATTTTTTCAGCCACGAACAGTTTTTTTCACCGTTCATGGCTGATTATATACTCAGTTTATAAACAAATCGTCTAAAGTAATTACATTATCAAAATCGCTACTATATTCATTATACTTAAGTCCATATGTGGTAATCAGCGTATTGTGAATGATCACTTTAGGAGATAACTCTTTGGATAACAACTGCTGTCTATTGATTAACGTCTTATGATAATCCTTATTAACAACAAAATCATTTCCGTAAAATTTTATCTCACACATGTTTACAACATTATCTTTTCTCTCAATAATCAAATCAACCTGTGTTCCTACTGCATAATTATGGATATCATCACTTCCGGGCGATTGAATATAGAGAAAAATAAACGTTCAAATTCATTTTTTAATTTTGCACTTTTTGAAAAGAACAATTCATCTATATTCTGCGCTAAACTTTTTCCTTTTTTGAAATAACTCAAATAATATGGAATTCCACCCGTAACCATATAGGCTTGTGTGATATCATAACGAGATAACTTAATTCCTTCTGAAGCAAAATACTCTTCACATTCTTTCAACGTGAAAGGTGACAATTTCATTTCATAAGTCAGACGATTGTATAGTCCGCCGTGATTATTGATCAAATTGTCCGTAATCCATGAGGTGGCACTACCGCAAATAATAACCGATCAGATTATCTTATTGCCAGCCGTCAACGGTTAAAAATTCATTTCGTGGCTGATTTTAGCAATAGGGCCATCCCGCATTTCATTGACTTCACACTCCACTGCCGGCTCATCGTAATAGTGTTAAATTGACAAAATCAGCCATGAACAGCTTTTTTCAGCGTTCATGGCTGATGATACTACACTTTGAGCCATCTGATAAAATCATGAAATTTATAGTGAAATTTATTTATACCGCCATATTGACAAAATAGTCTGGCAGCCTTAAAATAAAAATGTAAAGAGGTACTACCGATAGCAAACGGTTCGCCTTAGTTAAGATCCTATATCAAAAGAGTAACCTAACTTTGGTCGGTGCGGTTACTCTTTTGACGCTTATGTTTCTTTGCAGTCTGTATGATACTGATCATTGTGACAATGATACTGATAACCGTCACTACAATACCAACAATACTGACTATCGTTTCTAACATCATATGTATACCCTTCACTTTATTTTCCATTTGTACCACCCCCAAAGATACTGGAAGTTCTCAGAATGTACTCACTCTGGCGAAAGACGAACCGCTTACCGTTTTTCGGTAGCCCCCATGAATATAGTTTAACAGAAGCGGATGAATAAATCAATACAAATTAAATGTATGTTTGAATATATTCTAATATAAAAAATCCAGGTCTGAATCTCAACATGAGATTTCGGTTCCTGGATTTTTCAGACTTACACATTTTTATAATTACTTACATTCTCAAGCAATATATTATCCGTTGCATTGTGGAAAGTCAGCTCATTGGCATCTACTATTTCATCTTTCATAGTCGCAATACTCATCCGATAATTAATGAATATTGCTGACAACGGTATCAAAAATATCAACACATAGGAACATGTCCATGTCCATAACACGGGTCATTTATTTATGTATCCGCAAATTATCTCTTTGCCAGAACTTCCTTCTCATATTTTTCAATTTCTGCAAACCAGTCAGCAGGAATGCCACATTCTTCGCAGAAGTAGTTCCATACATCGCCGAATGGAAGGGTCTTAACTTCTTCCTGAATAACCATCAGTTTGGTCAGTTCGTTGTTGTCCTGAAGTTCTTTCATCATAGCGTTAGGGCTAACCAGTGCGTAAAGCAGAGCTTTGGACATACTTCTCATACCATTTACCCATGCAGATACACGGTTGATGCTTGCATCAAAGAAGTCAAGTGCGATATACACTCTGTCAAGTGCATCGTTGCGGATAATTTCCTTCGCGATTTCCTTGGTCTCATCATCGAAAAGCACTACATGGTCAGAGTCCCAACGTACAGGACGGGTTACATGCAGAGCGATTTCAGGGAAGAAACACAGTAATGCAGGAATCTTATCTGAAACCATTTCTGTTGGATGATAGTGGCCGTTGTCCATCAGAGGCAGACATCCTTCGTGAGTTGCTGCAAAGGACAATGAAAACTCTGCGGAACCTGCTGTATAGGATTCTACACCGATACCGAATACCTTGGATTCTACACAAGGCTTAACCAGGTTCTTGTCAAATGGCTCTGCAAGAATAGCTTCGATGGATTCTTTATAACGCATTCTGGGACCCATTCTGTCAGCAGGGATATCCTTGTAACCGTCACCGGTCCAGATGTTCATTACACAAGGAACACCGGTTTCTTCAGCAAAGTACTGAGAAATACGGATACAAGCCTTACCATGTTCGATCCAGAAATCTCTGGTAGCCTTATCAGGGCTGGAAAGAGTCAGACCGTCTTTTACCATAGGGCTGGAGAAGAAGGTTGGGTTAAAGTCGAGACCCATGCCTCTTTCTTTTGCAAATTCTACCCATTTCTTAAAGTGCTTGGGCTCCAGCTTATCTCTGTCCACCCATTCGCCTTCTTCAAAAATAGCGTAACATGCATGTACGTTGATTTTCTTCTTACCGGGGCAAAGGGACATTGCCTTGTCCATATCAGCCATAAGCTGTTCCGGGGTCATTGCCTTACCGGGATAGTTACCGGTGGTCTGGATACCGCCTGTTAAAGGACCGTCCTGGTCAAATCCCTTAACATCATCACCCTGCCAGCAGTGTACGCTGATAGGTACGTTCTTTAATACTTCGATTGCCTTGTCTGTGTCTACACCAAACGCAGCATACATTTGTTTTGCTTCTTCATATCTTGATTGAATTGACATATATCTGTCCTCCTATTATGTTGAGCCGTTTTGTCGGCTTATATTTTATAATTTATGTGGCATTTGCAGCACACAATTATTTATAGGTCTTTACAGCAAAGGATTCGAATACGCAGTCTCTGGCTGCTGCCAGATCTGTGAGCTCTCCTGCTGCCATCATCTGCACCATGAGATTACCGATAGCGGTTGCTTCGGTAGGACCTGCATATACGGTTCTGCCGGTATATTTTGCGGTCAGCTCATTCAGGTATTCTGCGTTGGAGCCGCCGCCTACGATACTGATACTGTCATAGGTCTTGCCGGTGATCTCCTGAATCTCTTCAATGGTATTTGCGTAACATTTTGCCAGACTGTTGTAGATAACAGATGCAATCTCTGCTGCCGTTTCGGGAACGGGCTGTCCGCTTTCCGCACAGGCCGCCTGCACTTCCTTGGTCATATTCTTAGGTGCCAGGAATCTTTCGTCATTGGCATCTACGATGGATGGAATGGTCTGCTTTCCGGCTTCTGCACAGAGTTCACCATAGGAAATATCGATTCCCTTTTCTTCCTTTAATTCCTTCTTAACAGACTGGATCATCCACAGACCCATGATATTCTTCAGGTAACGGAAACGATACTGGTAACCACCTTCATTGGTAAAGTTATGTGCATAGCTTGCAGGACTGCAGTCTGCTTCCATACGCTCCACACCCATCAATGACCAGGTACCGGAGCTGATATATACGGTGTCCGGATTGTTGCTGGGAACTGCCAGCACTGCGGAACCGGTATCATGGGTTGCGGGAAGAACTACTTTACAGTTAAAGCCCACTTCCGCCTGCACTTCCGGTGTCAGATCGCCCAGTACGGTGCCGGGAACAGATATCTTCTGGAAAATATCTGTAGGATAGCCCAGCATCTCGATCAATTCCAGATCCCATTCCTTGGTGTAAGGATTGATCAATTGACCGGTTGTTGCTTCTGTATATTCATTTGATTTTACACCACTTAATAAATAATGGAAATAATCCGGTACCATCAAAAAGGTTTTTGCCTGCTCCAGATATTCCGGATGTTTTTTCTTTACAGCCATCAACTGATAAATGGTATTGAAAATAGCTTTCTGAATACCGGTTCTTGCATACAGCTCCTTCTCAGGAATGATCTTGTAAACTTCCTCATCCATTCCCTGGTTTCTGCTGTCGCGATATCCTACCGTATTACCCAGCACCTTATCTTCCTTATCCAAAAGGACAAAGTCCACGCCCCAGGTATCTACACCTACGCTTACAGGAATCTTGCCAAGCTCCTTACATTTTTTCAGACCCGTTTTGATCTCCTCAAAAAGAGTTACAAAATCCCAACACAACTCACCGTCTTTTTCGCTCATTCCGTTAAAAAAACGATGTACTTCTTCCAACTGCAGCTTGCCGTTCTCCATATGTGCTAAAATATGACGGCCGCTGGAAGCTCCGATATCCACTGCTAAATAGTATGCTCCCATTGTTAGTCTCCTTTGCTGATACTGTCTTTTCATTTCATTTCCCAAAATTGGAAACTCTATATAATCACTATATCAGACTTATTCATTTTTTTCTATAAAAAATTATGCTCTCTTTGTAAAAAAATGCTCTCTTTATTCAAAATACCCCATTGTCTTTCTGTCTATCTTCCTTTACAATAGTAAAATACTATGTTTCGGAGGTGTTTTGAAAATGGGACCGTTTTCGTTTATCATGCAATACATCAAAAAATATAAACTTAGTTACTCAGCCGGCATCTTTACCTTGCTGGTGGTGGATTTCTGTCATATCTTTATTCCGAAAATGACCGGAACCATTACCGATGGTCTGACGACTCACTCCATCGACTGGCAAGGCATTGTGCTGTGCCTGGTCAACTTGTTCCTTTTGGGCTTTACCCTGGCTCTGGGGCGTTTTCTCTGGAGATTCTTCCTCTTCGGTGCCGCCAGGCGGATCGAGCGGGAGCTTCGCAACGACATGTTCGGACATCTGGAAAAAATGAGTGTGGAGTACTACAATGAGCACAAGACAGGTGATCTGATGACCCGTTTTACCAGCGACCTGAACGCCATCCGCATGGCCATCGGACCGGCAGTGATCTGTGTCTTCGACGCGGTGGTTATGACCGTTATGGTAATCGGTCAGATGATTCTTTACGTGAATTTAAAGCTGACCCTGCTGGCTCTGATCCCCATGCTCTTCATCCTTTTCGGCACCCTTTATTATGGTAAGGTTATGCACGCCAAATACAAGGAACGTCAGGAAGCGGTGTCCCATCTGACGGATTTTGTTCAGGAAAGCTTCTCCGGTGTCCGTGTCATCAAAGCCTTTGTCCGGGAGCGTTCCCAGCTTCGGGCTTTTGCAAGAGAAAATGCAAATACCATGGACAAGAATATGAAGCTGGTGAAAGTCCAGGCCATTATCATTCCCCTTTTGGATGTGGTCATCGGCTTCAGCAGTCTGGCCACCCTTATTTACGGCGGTTACCTGGCTTTGATCGGGGAGATTACTCTAGGACGTTTTGTTGCTTTTAATCAATATATCAATATGCTTGTGTGGCCCATGATCGCCTGTGGCGACGCCGTCAATATGTTTTCCCAGGGCGGAGCATCTATCAGAAGAATTCAGGAGATCTTCAGGGAAAATCCTGAGATCGTGGCGCCTCAGCCAACGAAGGAAGAGGATACCCTGACCGGTGAGGTCACTTTCTCCCATTTGACCTTTACTCACAAGGATCAAACGGAACCCACCCTTCGGGATATCAATCTGGAGATCCCTGCTGGAACCACCCTGGCGATTATCGGCAGAACCGGCAACGGCAAATCCACCCTGGCCAATCTGCTGTTACACTTATATCAGGTACAGCCGGGTATGATCTTACTGGACGGACGGGATATTAATACCATTCCCTTAAAGACGCTCCGGGAGAATATCGCTTACGTGCCCCAGGACAATTTCCTCTTTTCCGATACCCTGCGTTCCAATATTGCATTTGGAGTGGAAGAGGAAAATATGGATGCAATCATCCGGGCAACCCAGACCGCCTGCATTCACGACAATATTATTGCCTTTCCGGAAGGCTATGACACCATTGTGGGCGAGCGTGGCGTGACTCTTTCCGGCGGTCAGAAACAGCGCAGCTCCATTGCCCGTGCGCTAATGAAAGATGCCCCCATTTTGATTCTGGACGATTCTCTTTCAGCCGTGGACACGGACACTGAAGAACATATTCTCCACAATCTCAAGGAAAACCGAGCGGATAAAACCACTATTTTAATTGCGCACCGTATATCCACTATCCAGAATGCAGACATAATCATGGTTTTGGAAGATGGGGAAGCCAGGGAAGTGGGCACGCACTCACAATTAATGGAACTGGGCGGCATCTATCGGGATATGTTTGAAAAGCAGCAGTTGGAGGCTGCGGAAGGCGAATTAAAGAAGGGAGGCAGAGCATGAAGCGATTACTCACCTATTTAAAACCTCATAAGAAAACCATGTTTGCCGCAACCCTGCTGGTGCTACTGATCATTGTGGTGGAACTATATCGCCCCATTATCATCGGCGATGCCATCGACAAATATATTAACGGTTATTACCAGCCCTATATGATCTGTCAGGAGGATACTCCGGGCAGCGTTCCCTACAAGGACCTTTACCTGACCAGAGATCTGGAGGAAGCCGCTAAGTTGCAGGGCGACTGCGGTGTAGACCTGAATGCAAACACTTTTTATCAGATTATTCTCTACGAAGATCGGTACTATATGGCAGAAGAACTGACCTATGAAGACAGTCAGTTTCTGGCAGAAGCGGATGCTGAGGCCCTTTCAGAGTATGTTAAATCAGCTATCCTTCTGAATAAGGAGGATTTGAAAGCTCTCAGACATTATGATTTTACCGGTGTTTTGTGGGCGGCAGGACTGTATTTATTTGTCATGATCGCCGGATTCGCCCTCAATGCAATCAATACATGGATTCTCCAGAAAATGGGGCAGAAA
>JAZUCP010000056.1:0-8988 GCA_045639165.1 Acetatifactor sp.
ATTGCTGATGCTACACCAACGATATTTCCAATGCCGATGGTGGTGGCTAGCTCCGTCATAAGTGCAGAAAAAGGAGAGATTTCTCCCTCCTTTGCAGCTTTTGTTTTATTCTTTTCAACTCGCCTGGTTTCATCCAGTCCCACCACACACTTCAGTGCATAGCCCAAATTCCGGATGGGCAAAAAACACATTTTGATCATCAAATATGTACCCGTCCCCAACAAAAGTCCCAAACTCCAGGGTCCCCATACAATATTTGCTATCTTTTGCAGCAAAACCGAGACATTTATCATGTAATGATTTCCTTTAAGAAGCAGCTGTTTTTCTATATAATACGCCGCCTTACCTATATATATCCCCATTTTCAACCGGATATTACTCTTCCATGAAACTTTTTCCCTCTGCAATATCTTCCTGCATCTGCCTCTTCAACTGCTCAACAGATTCAAACCGTTTCTCCGATCTCTTATAGGATAAAAGCTGTACCACGATTTCCTCCCCATAGATCTGTTCATCAAAATCATAGAGATAGGACTCAATACCAATCACAGGATTTTCGCTGACCGTAGGTTTGCAGCCGATATTGCTGATGGATTTATAGGTTCTTCCATGTACCGTAACTTTTGAAAAATACACACCATTGGGGGGAAGAAGTTTTCCCAGTGGAGGCAATAAATTTACTGTAGGCATGCCCAATTTTCTGCCCAGTTTTTTACCATGCTCCACTTTACCCATGACCATATAGGGCATTCCCAGAAACTTCCTTGCTTCTTCCATCCGTCCTTCTTCAATCAGCTTCCTTACATAGCTGGAGCTGGCCTCCGTCTCATCCACCTTCCATTTATCAATGATGGTGAGCCCATATCCAAGCTCATCTGAAAGTTTACGCAGCAAAGCTTCATCTCCTGCTCCTTTGTCACCGAAGGACACATCCTCTCCTGCTGCAATCCATCTGGTCTGCATGGATTGGCTCAGTATTTTTTTGACAAATACCTCCGGGTTCATAGCAGCAGATTCCTTCGTCATAGGAAATTCTACCAGAATATCCACACCCAGGTCAGCCAGTATAGCCCGCTTCTCTTCTTTTGTGGTAAGCTCCCTGCCGTCAGAAAAGCCGAAAAAGACTGCCGGAGAGGGATCAAAGGTAAGAACACATGCTGCCAGACCCTCTTTCTTCTTCTCCAGAATTTCATCCAAGAGCTTTCTGTGACCAAGATGCAGACCGTCAAACTTTCCAATGGCAACTGCCGTTTCCCTATTCAGTTTAAAATCCAAAGTATTGCTGATTATCTTCATTCATTTACTCCGCAAAAAACATTTTTACCGGCTTATATCTGCGAGTGGGTTTCTCATAAGCATACACACCATAAAACATGGTATCCCCGTAAACCTTTACCCATTTTCCTTCCGGATAGGTGATCTTTTCTCTGGTCTGATTGGGATAAAAAGGATTCCCGTTGTCCAGTAATTTTTGAAATTCCGGTTTTATATGCAGATCCGGGCACTCCTCAAAGGCACTTTCCACCGGATATAAAATACTCTCCAGCCCTTCGGTATCCCGTATATCTTCCAACTGGGACAATGTAACCGCCCGCTCCAGCAAAAAAGCTCCCACTTTTGTACGCATCAGACTCTTCATGGTTCCGCCGCAACCCAGCTTTTCACCGATGTCTGCACATAAAGTTCTGATATAGGTCCCTTTTGAGCAAGCCACTCTTATTTTAACCACAGGCAGCTCTAATTCCAGAATCTCTATCTCATGTATGGTCACCGGTCTTGCCTGACGCTCCACTTCCTTGCCGGCTCTGGCAAGCTCATAAAGCTTTTTACCATTTACCTTCAATGCTGAATACATGGGCGGCACCTGCATATACTCCCCCTGAAAGCTCATCACAGCTTCACGTACCTGTTCTTCGGTGACTGTTACTTCTCGCTGCTCCAAAACCTGTCCGCTGATATCCTGGGTATCCGTAGTTACCCCAAGCAACAGCTCTGCCACGTATTCCTTATCTTTATCCGTCAGCATATCACAGAGCTTTGTTCCGCTGCCCAGACACACAGGCAGTACTCCTGTGGCATCCGGGTCCAATGTACCGGTATGACCGATCTTTTTCTGTCGGCATATACCTCTCATTTTTGCAACCACGTCATGGGAGGTAAAGCCTTTTTCTTTATAGATATTAATAATTCCGTTCAACATCTCTTTGAACTCCTCTTATCCCTAACCAATCTGTGCGGAAATCTGCGTTATCAATCGTTCCAGACATTCCTGATAGGTTCCCTCCATGGTGCATCCTGCCGCACGCATATGACCGCCGCCTCCAAAGCCGGAAGCCACTTTTGCCACATCCACCAATTCATCGGAGCGAAGACTCACTTTATACACCTTATCTTCCATTTCGTACATAAAGATCGCACAATGAACCCCTTTGATGTTACGAATCTGATTTACAATACCGTCCAGATCCTGATGTCCAACATGGTACTCCTCCATCTGTGCTTTGGTAATATATCCTGCTCCGCAGCTTCCCTCCAGAAGCAAGTCGCAATTTGACACAACATGTCCAAGCACCAAAGTCTGTTTGTAGGTCTTTTGGTAAAAGGTTTCTTCTATCAGCTTCGTGAAATCAAAACCATAGCTGATTAATTTTGCACCGATTTCCATAGTTCTGGGGCGGGTATTGGAATACTGAAATACACCGGTGTCATGAATGATTCCCGTATAGATGGCTTTTGCAAGCTCCGTATCCAACATATTCTCATTGCCTTCCTCACAGATCAGTTCATAGATCAATTCCGCAGTAGAACCCACTTCCGGTCTGATATCATTCAGATCTCCACATCCATTTGCATTACTGATGTGATGATCAATATTGATCCGTTTTTTTGCCTGCTTAAAATAGGGCTGTGCATCTCCCAGACGCTCTTCATTGCAGTCTAATGCGAAGAACACATCAAAGACCTCTTCCGTTCCAAAATCACTGTGAATCTGATCAAATCCTTTTAAAGGTGCAAAAATATCCGCAGGCTTTTGCAGATAAACCTTCACCTCTGCTTCCGGCAGCATTTTCCCAATATATTGCCACAATGCAAGGCAGGAACCTACACAATCTCCGTCCGGTCTGATATGTCCACCGATTCCGATACGCTTTGCATCCTTACATTCTTTTATAATATAAATTGTTTCTTTCAAAACGCTCCTCCAATACGTAAAAAGCCCCGCTGTTTTGCGGGGCTTTTCACTTTACTCTTCTGAATCAGCCACGTCTTCTTCCTCTTCTTCGAGGGCGCTTGCTGTAGCCATTATATCATCAATCTTCTTAGACATATTTACACCATATTCAATGGACTGGTCCATGATAAAGGTAATGCCCGGAGTATTGCGAAGATTGATCTCTTTTGCAATACGATTTTTGATGAATCCTTCTGCACTTTTCAGCCCTTGATAAGTGGCTTTTCTTGCCTCTTCATCACCCAGCACACTGATCCATGCCTTACAGCTTTTCAAATCCGGTGCCACTTCCACTGCAACAACACTTGTCAGTGGACTGATGCGGGGATCTTTAATTTCCCCGCGAATGATCTGTGCAAGAACTCGCTGAACTTCACCATTGATACGAGTGTTCTTGATACTATTTTTTCTCATCTATACTTGCCTTTCATATCTCTCGGAGACTGCCCGGCATCCTCCGGGTGCGAAACTTTAGCGTGGAACCTCAACCATAATATAAGCTTCTACAATATCGAATTCCTGCATCTGGTCAAAGCCTTCAAATACAAGACCACATTCATAACCAGCCTTTACTTCCTTCACATCATCCTTAAATCTCTTCAGGGATGCCAGCTCACCTTCAAAGATCTGCTTGCCTTCACGACTGATTCTTACTTTACATCCTCTCTGGAATACACCATCCATAATGTAAGAACCTGCAATATTACCAACGGCTGATGCTCTGAAGATCTGGCGCACTTCCGCATGACCGATTACCTTTTCTTCAAAGCCAGGATCTAACATACCCTTCATAGCTGCTTCAATATCTTCGATTGCCTGGTAGATAACTCTGTAAAGTCTGATATCCACACCTTCTGTTTCAGCAGTTACCTTTGCTGTTGCGTCAGGACGAACATTGAAACCGATAATAATCGCATTGGATGCACTTGCCAAAGTAACATCGGACTCATTGATGGCACCAACACCGCCATGGATGCATTTTACCACAACTTCTTCGTTGGAAAGCTTCAACAATGACTGTTTTACAGCTTCCACACTACCCTGAACGTCAGCTTTAACGATCAGATTTAATTCCTTCAGATTACCTTCCTGAATCTGTGAGAACAGATCATCCAGTGACATCTTGCTTCGGGTTTCTTCCAGCATTCTTTCCTTATTCTGGGTTTCATAGGTTTCTGCGTAAGATTTTGCAGTCTTATCATTGTCATGAGAAAGGAATACTTCACCTGCACTTGGCACATTGGAAAGGCCCAGAATTTCAACAGGTGTGGAAGGAGTTGCTTCCTTCACTCTTCTTCCCTTGTCATCGATCATAGCTCTTACCTTACCATAGCAGGCACCTGCTGAAATAAAGTCGCCTACATGCAATGTACCCTTCTGTACAAGTACAGTTGCAACCGGACCACGTCCCTTATCCAGCTCCGCTTCGATTACAAGACCTCTTGCACGTCTGTTAGGGTTTGCTCTTAACTCCAGAATATCTGCAGATAAAAGAATCATATCCAAAAGATCGCTGATACCTTCTCCGGTCTTTGCAGAAACAGGTGCAAAGACAGTGCTTCCGCCCCAGTCTTCTGCAACCAATTCATATTCGGTTAATTCCTGTTTTACTTTTTCAATATTTGCTGTAGGCTTATCAATCTTATTCACTGCAACAATGATTTCGATTCCTGCAGCCTTTGCATGATTGATCGCTTCAATGGTCTGAGGCTTCACACCATCGTCAGCCGCAACTACTAAAATTGCGATATCTGTGGCATTTGCACCACGCATACGCATAGCAGTAAATGCTTCATGTCCCGGTGTATCCAGGAAGGTGATCTTACGATCTCCCACCTTAACAGTATATGCACCGATATGCTGTGTGATACCGCCGGCTTCCTTATCTGTCACATTTGTTTTACGGATTGCATCCAGAAGGGAGGTCTTACCATGGTCAACGTGACCCATAACGCAGATTACCGGAGGTCTTTCCACCAGTTCCTCTTCGTTTTCATCATCCTCTTTCAGAAGCTCTTCGATTACGTCTACCTGTACTTCCTTCTCGCAAAGGATATCATATTCCATTGCTATGTTTTCAGCATCTTCATAGGTAATTTCATGGTTCAGGGTTACAATCTTACCTTCCATGAATAGCTTTTTGATGATCACTGCCGGCTGCATCTTCATCTTTTCAGCCAGATCCTTGATGGTAATCTTTTCAGGAACAACAATTACCTTGATCACTTCTTCAACCACTTCTTCTTTCTTCTTTTCAGGTTTGATGAAGCGGCCCGGTTTGTTCTTTAATGCTTCTTCCTCTTCATAGAAATGATCTTTTTTATTACGTTTGTCTTTTTCCTGGCTGATACGTCTCTTTTCTTCTTCTCTGTGCTTTTCGGTGTCTTTAATCGGTGCCGCATCACCGCCAAATCCTTTGCTCGGCTTGCTGTCGCGGAATCTATCTCCCTGTCCGCCATTAGATCTGCCACCGCGGTCACTATCTTTAAAATTCCTGTTGCCACCTGCTGCAGGAGCATCGCCACGGCGAGAACCTTGCCCAGCCGCGAAATTAGGTCTAGACTGCATTCCACCTTCTGCTTTATTAAATCCGGGTCTGCCGCCCTGTGTTCTGTCACCCTGAGGTCTTTCTCCCTGATTTCGTTCTCTATTGCCATACTGGTTTCCTGTTCTTTCCTGATTGCCGCGTTCATAGCCACCCTGTCCGCGACTGCGTTCTCCCTGAGTTCTGTTATAGCCACCCTGAGATTTTTCGCCCTGAGTTCTATCAGAACTTCTTCTTTCACCACGTTCCGGTCTGTCACCACGTTCGGTTCTTTCACCGCGTTCCGCTCTCTCCGGTCTCTCGCCTCTATCGCGACTGCGTTCCTGAGCGGGCTTGCGTTCCTGGGCTGTGCGTGGAGCTTCCTTTGCAACATTTTCTTTTACTGCAGTTTCTTTAACAGTTTCATTTACCACTTCCTGTACTGGTATTTCTTTTACTTCCACTGGTGCTTGTGCTGCAACCTCTTTTACCTCCACCTTCTCTGGCTGAGGACGCTTTGGTGCGGGCTGTGGCTTTGAAGATACCATCTGTACACTTGGAGTTGGTGATGGCGGTGTTAAAGGCTTAATCGGTCCTCTTGGCTGAGGAGCTGCCTTAGCTGCCTGGGTTTTTGTTGTCTGTGTTTTGGATGCAGCTGCTCCTGCACCTGCTGATTTTGATGTACCCTGCTGTGGCTTGCTTCCGGTATTTCCGGCACCACTCTTCGCTTTCGGGCCACTCATCTTTGAGTTCTGGGGATTGCTGACAAAAATGATTTTTTTCTTCTTTTTGGGAGCTTCTTCAGAACCACGAGTTTCTTCCGCGCCTGCTACGTTTGCGGAATCTTTTTTCAGTTCTTCTGTTGTAGTGTTGTGATTATCTGCCAACTGTATGTCTCCTTTTCCTGTAAAAGTTATAATTTCAATGCTTTTTCTATTGCCTGTGCCAAGCCCATGTCTGTAACTGCCACGGAGGAGCGCAGGTCTTTTCCAATGGCTCCGCCTAACGATTGTTTCGTACCGTAATCATAAACCGGAACCTCATAATAAGAACATTTATCATGGAACAATTTTTTGGTGTTTTCAGAGGCATCTTCTGCTACGATAACAAGCAATGCTTTTCCGCTTTTTACAGCTTCCCCCGTCTGAAATTCACCGGATACCAGGTTGTGGCCTCTCATGGCCAAACCAAGGTATGATAAAACTTTATCTGGTTTCAATTGTTTCAAACTCCTTATCCAAAGTGTCATAGACGCTTGCAGGAATACTCATCTTGAAGGATCGCTCCAGCCCCTTGTTCTTGCGGGCCTTCGCCAGGCATTCTTTCTGTATACAAAGATATGCACCTCTTCCGTTCTTTTTTCCTGTAATGTCCAGACAAATCTCGCCTTCTGCGGTTTTCAGAACTCTCATCATTTCCTTTTTGCTCTTCATCTCTCCGCATCCGACACATTGTCTCAAGGGAATCTTCTTCATTGCCTTTCCTCCCTTTCCATAGAATGCTCTGCAAGCAAACTTATGCCGCCTGCTGATTATTCTTCATATCCTTCTTCGTATTCTTCGTCATACTCTTCATCGTATTCATCTTCATAATCTTCGAAGCGGAATCCGGGAGCATCCTTAGCCTGTGTTTCAGACTTGATATCGATCTTATAGCCGGTAAGTCTTGCTGCAAGTCTTGCATTCTGACCTTCCTTACCGATGGCAAGAGACAACTGATAATCAGGAACTACAACCTTTGCAGTCTTTTCATCAGGATCAGCAAATACTGCTACGATCTTTGCCGGAGATAATGCATTCTGAATCAGGTTGCCGGGGTTCTCATCCCAGTTTACGATGTCGATCTTTTCTCCGCGAAGCTCATCCACGATGGCATTTACTCTTGCACCGTTCATACCTACGCAAGCACCGACTGCATCTACATTTTCGTCATGGGAATATACTGCAATCTTGGTTCTGCTTCCTGCTTCTCTGGCGATACTCATGATTTCTACAGTACCATCCTTGATTTCGGTTACTTCTGCCTCAAAGAGTCTCTTTACCAATTCCGGATGGGTACGGCTTACATTAATACGAGGTCCCTTAGGGGTATTCTTTACTTCCAGAATGTATACTTTAATACGTTCTGTAGGCTTGAATAATTCTCCCTTTACCTGCTCTGACTCAGTCAGCATTGCATCTGCCTTACCCAGATTGATACTGATATTCTTTCCTACATAACGCTGAACTACACCGGTAATCACATCTTTTTCTTTTTCAAAATACTGATTATATACAGCACTTCTTTCTTCTTCACGAATCTTCTGCAGAATTACATTCTTAGCATTCTGTGTTGCGATACGTCCGAATTCCTTGGACTTGATCTCAACATTTAAAATATCACCAACCTGAGCTTTTTTAGATAACTCCTTCGCAGCCTCCAGAGTGATCTGCAGCAGATTGTCCTCCACTTCCTCTTCTGTTTCCACAACAAGCTTTTCAGCATAACACAGGAAATCACCTGTTTCACGATTGATCTCAACCTTTACATTGTCTGCCTTACCGAAATGGTTCTTGCAAGCAGTGATCAGGGAGTTTTCAATCGCTTCGAAAAGCGTATCCTTGCTGATGTCTTTTTCCTTCTCCAGAATGTTTAATGCTTCAATTAATTCTTTGTTCATCTCTTTTACCTTTCTTATCCATTTTTAAAAATCAATCGTAAGTCTGATCACAGCAATATCCGTTCTCGGGAAATTGAATTCTCCTTCTTCCGAAGAGATTGTGATGGTAGTTTCATCAAAACCATCCAATATACCCACATACTCTTTGCTGCCATTTAATGGTTTGTAAAGCTTGACTTCCACTTCCAGACCTAAGCTTTTTTCCAGATGACGATCCTTTTTTAAGGTTCTTCCAAGTCCCGGACTGCTCACTTCCAGAATATATGCATCGGGGATAAAATCAGCCATATCCAAAGCATCCGACAAAGCCCTGCTTACGTTTTCACAATCTAAAATGTTCACACCCTCCGGCTTGTCAATATACGCTCTCAGATAATACTCGCTTCCCTCTTTTACATATTCCACATCGTAGATATCAACACCGTTACTATCCGCAATAGGACGGAGCAATTCTTCCGTTCTGGATTCATATGTTTCCTTCTTTGACATATCTTCCCACCTTTCCTTACGATCCATACAACAAGAAAGAGTGGATTGCGGTCCACTCTTATCTAGTAATCATCTTTAATTGTA
>JAZUCP010000057.1:0-3957 GCA_045639165.1 Acetatifactor sp.
AAAGACAAAGGAAATCATGACTGTATAATCTTTATACAGAATCTGATACAAATAGTGAGATTAAGGGGCTGGTTTATATGTATAAGATAGACCGCCCTTTTGCACTATTCATTGAAAGGAAATGATGATGAGTATGGAACGTAAAATTCCGAATCATGTAGCGATTATTTTGGATGGTAACGGGCGTTGGGCGAAGGCCAAGGGAATGCCCCGTAATTATGGACATGTGCAGGGAGCGAAAACTGTTGAAGTGATCTGTGAAGAAGCTTATAAAATGGGGATTCAGTACTTGACCGTGTATGCGTTCTCCACAGAAAACTGGAACAGACCCCAGGATGAAGTGGATGCTTTGATGAAGCTTCTGCGTAATTATATGAAAACTTGCTTAAAAACGGCGGAAAAGAACCGTATGTGCGTAAGAGTGATCGGTGATAAGACCCGTTTGGATGAAGATATCCGTAGCCGTATTGAAGAGCTGGAAGAGGCAACCAAGAACAATGATGGACTTCATTTCCAGATTGCCATCAATTACGGTGGACGTGACGAGCTGCTTCGTGCCATGAAGAAGCTGACAAAGGATATACAGGACGGTAAGGTGGCTGAGCAGGAAGTAACAGAGGCCCTTTTGGATTCTTATCTGGATACCCATGATATTCCGGACCCGGATCTTTTGATTCGTACCTGCAACGAGCAGCGTATCTCTAACTTCCTTTTGTGGCAGATTGCTTATACGGAGTTTTATTTTACGCCTGTGGCATGGCCGGATTTTTCAAAAGAAGAATTGGAAAAAGCAGTGGATGCATATAATCATAGAAATAGAAAATACGGTTTGATAAAGGAGGATGAATGATGTTTGGTACCAGATTGGTAAGTGGCATCATCCTTGTGATCATTGCCTTTGTAACTATGTTGGTTGGCGGCCCCTTGTTGGCAGTTGTTTCACTGTTGATTTCTTTGAGCGCTTTTCGGGAGTTGACAAAGACGCTTAAGGTAAATGAAGCCCAGAAGGGGCTTAATGCACCGGAATGGGTAGGTCTTATAGGAGTTGTCTGTTATTATTTATGCGTATTTATTGCAAAATCCGACTCCTTGAACCTGATGTGCATCGTAGGGGTGTTTATGGCGGAAATGTTCCTCTATGTGGTGAAGTTTCCCAAGTATAATTCCTCCCAGATTATTTCGTCTATTTTTGCATTTTTATATGGACCGGTTATGTTGTCCTTTATCTATCAGACAAGGGAAACCGAATATGGCTTGTACATGGTGTGGCTGATTCTGTTAAGTTCCTGGGGCTGTGATACCTGTGCATATGCAGTGGGTATGTTGTTTGGAAAGAAGAAGATCTTTCCGCTGCTTAGCCCGAAAAAGAGTCTGGAAGGCTGTATCGGAGGCGTTCTGGGATCTGCGATTTTAGGCGGATTATATGCGTATTTTCTGGTGGATCGCGTGGTGGCAGAAAAGGATATGCTGTGGATTGTAGTGTTTATCTGTGTAGTTGGCTCCATTATGTCCATGGTAGGAGATTTGGCGGCTTCTGCTATTAAGAGGAATCACAATATCAAGGATTATGGAAAGCTGATCCCCGGTCATGGGGGAATAATGGATCGTTTCGACAGTGTGATCGTGACGGCACCCATGATTTATTTCCTGACCATGCTGATGATCTATATGTAGATTTATTTACAATTATTACATCATAATTTGAGGAATTGCGTATGAAAAAGATTGCAGTGCTGGGTTCCACCGGTTCAATCGGTACCCAGACTTTGGATATTGTAAGAAATTATAGTGAAGAATTACAGATCATTGCATTGGCTGCCGGCAGCAATGTGGAGCTGATGGAAAAGCAGGTAAGAGAATTTCGCCCCAAAGTGGTTGCTATGTGGAGCGAAAAGGCGGCGAAGGATCTGAAAGAACGAATCAGTGATCTGCCCACAAAGGTATTGTGGGGCATGGATGGACTTTTGGAAATTGCTGTATTGGAAGAAATCAGTGTATTGGTTACCGCAATCGTGGGAATGATTGGTATCAGACCTACTATAGCGGCCATCAAAGCGGGCAAGGATATTGCATTGGCGAATAAAGAAACATTGGTGTGTGCGGGACATATTATTATGCCGTTGGCAAAAGAATGCGGTGTATCCATTCTGCCTGTAGACAGTGAACATAGTGCGATTTTTCAGTCCATGAATGGGGAACCTAAGAATCGAATCAATAAGATTCTGTTGACCGCATCAGGCGGCCCTTTCAGAGGAAAAACCAGAAGCGAATTGGCGGCCATGAAGGTGGAAGATGCACTGAAGCATCCCAACTGGTCCATGGGAAGAAAAATCACTATCGATTCATCCACGCTGGTGAATAAAGGGCTGGAAGTAATGGAGGCGAAATGGCTTTTTGATGTAGAGCTGGATCAGATTCAGGTAGTGGTACATCCTCAGAGTATTATTCATTCCATGGTGGAATACGTGGATGGAGCTGTGATCGCGCAATTGGGCGTGCCGGATATGAAGCTGCCTATTCAGTATGCATTGTTTTATCCGGACAGACGAATGATGAATGAGAAGAAGTTGGATTTCTTTGAACTGGCGAATATGACCTTTGAAAAGCCGGATCTGGAGACCTTTACGGGGCTGAAACTGGCTTATGAGGCCTCAAGGATTGGAGGCTCCATGCCCACCGTATATAATGCGGCCAACGAAAAGGCGGTTGCCCTGTTCCTGGAGAGGAAGATTTCTTATCTGCAGATTTCGGAACTGATCCAGCAGTCAATGGAACAGCACAAGCTGATTTTAAATCCGGATGTTGATCAGATTCTTTCTACAGAAACTCAGGTCTATGAATATATAGAAGGATTGATATAGGAAGGCGAGAGTAGTAGTGACATTATTATTATTTGTTTTAATATTTGGTATTGTGGTCATCTCACATGAGTTTGGTCATTTTATCATTGCAAAGATGAATGGAATCAAGGTGATCGAATTTGCAGTAGGTATGGGGCCAACCCTGCTGGGATTCACGAAGGGGGAGACAAAGTATTCCCTGAAATTGCTGCCTATTGGCGGAGCTTGTATGTTCGAGGGAGAAGACGGGCTTCATGTGGGCGAAGAAGGAGAAAGTGACAGATCCTTTAATAAGGCAAATGTGTGGGCAAGAATCTCCACAGTGGTCTCCGGTCCTCTGTTTAATTTTATTCTGGGAGGCATCGTGGCAGTGATCATGGTATCCATGATCCAGATCAATCTTCCGGTGATCAAAATTATGGAGTCCGGTCCGGCAGTGGAGGCAGGACTGCAGACCGGTGACAGAATCGTGGCATTGAATGATGAAAAAGTATATTTGTTTGAAGAAATGATGCTGTTTAACCGGGTAAACGGGGGAAAAGAAGTAGAAGTTACCTTTGAACGGGACGGAAAGCTAATGACTACGGTACTTCAGCCGGAATACAATCAGGAGTCCGGAAGCTATATGTTTGGCGTTTACTGTGATGCAGTTGCAGAAGAGTCGGGAATTGCCAGACTAAAATACGCCTGGTATGAGATCCGCTACTGCGTGAAGAATACCTACAAGAGTCTGCTCATGTTGGTTCGGGGCGAAGTAAAAAGTGAAGAGGTTTCCGGTCCGGTGGGAATCGCCGTAAATGTGGTAGGCAAGACCTATGATGTAGCCAAGGAATATGGCTGGCAGACCGTATTGGTCAATATGTTAAATATTGTACTGCTCCTGACCATTAACCTGGGAATCATCAATTTATTGCCCATACCTGCACTGGATGGCGGCAGACTGATCTTCTTATTGCTGGAAGTGGTTCGAGGAAAGCCCATTCCTCCGGAAAAGGAAGGTATGGTTCATTTCGTCGGGCTGGTATTCTTTATGGGGCTTATGGTAGTAGTGCTCTTTAACGATCTTAGAAATATTTTTGGTTAATATCTTTGATACAAATCTAATGTGTGCCTGTCT
>JAZUCP010000058.1:0-6556 GCA_045639165.1 Acetatifactor sp.
ACACTTTCAAAGAATTTCCTGACTGCCGGGTTTTGCTGAGAGTTCTTGGCATAAGCAAAACCGATTCGTCTTGCAGGGATGGATTCCTCCATAACAAATTCCAAAAGATTGCCGGATCTAAGCTCATCGGAAACAAATTCCTTAATTACGCAAGCGATTCCAAGTCCTACTTTAGCAAAATCAATCAGCAAATCCATGGTGGTAACTTCAATCTGATTTTCGGCAGTAAAGTTCTGCTTCAGGAAGTATTTGTCCACATATTGTCTGGTGACATTATTTTTGTTCAGCATCAGAAACGTTGCTGCGGACATCAATTCTCTTTCAGAAAGTTCTACAGCTCCTTTTCCGTATATAGCACCGGCTTTTTCTGTGAGCTTTTCCAGATAATCTGGGCTTGCTACAAAAGTATCACTAATGGTCATCAAGGGCTGAAAGCATAGATTACCAAATCTGTCAGATTCCCCGACCAGTCCGATATCCAGAGTACCATTTTCCAGAGCAGTTATTGTTTCATAAGTGGATTGGCAGGAGATGGATATCTTGATATTAGGATTCTCCGCAATAAATCCCTTCAAATAATTCATAAGTACGTATTTACAAAGGGTAGTACTGACCCCGATGGAGAGTGAACCGGCACCGATCTCTGCGAAATTACGGATCATTTCCTCGCCCTGTTTGATAGACTGAAATGCATTGTCTAACTGCTTATAAAGAATTTCACCAATCTCTGTCAGTTGAACTCCTTTAGAGCTTCTTAGAAGTAAGGGGGTAGGAAATTCTTCCTCTAGCTTTGAAATGGACTTGCTTACTGCCGGCTGGCTGATAAATAGCTTTTTAGCGGCTGCGGAGATATTCCCGCATTCGGCAACAATGTAAAATATGTAATATAAGTTTAAATGGGTCATGATTTTTCTCTTTTCTTTATTTAAGTTTTGTGTTTTCTTAGTTACTTGTTATCCGACTGGGAGCAGGGTCTATACATAAAAATATCGTTGTCAGACCCAAAATGAAGCATAAATAGTCATGTTTTAGACGTTTATGGGTCTATATAAACAAAATGATTCACTAGGTCCCGGAAAATGATCGCTGCTGGGTCTGAGTAAGGATTTTTTGCCCATGGACCCTGATGATTCTATATGGATTATGATGATGATTTTACGAGACTCCCTAGGACTGGATATTTCAATTAAATACAGTATACAACATAACCCCCAGTTATGACAATCATAAATAATATGTATTTGAAGAATGATACAAAATGTGTTATGATTCCCACTATAGATTGCAATGAAAGATGCTAGGCATGATAGACTAATTTTACGAGAGAGCACTGGCATCTGAACATAGAAAGGTGGGAAAAAATTATGGGAATGACAATGACCCAGAAGATCTTGGCTGCTGCAGCCGGTCTTGAAAAAGTAGAGGCAGGACAATTGATCGAGGCTAACTTAAGTCTGGTTCTCGGTAATGATATTACCAGCCCTGTTGCTATCAAAGAAATGGAAAAAATGAATGTAACGGGTGTATTTGATAAAGACAAAATCGCTTTGGTACCGGATCACTTTGTTCCAAACAAAGATATTAAATCCGCTGAGCATTGTAAATGTGTAAGAGAGTTTGCAAGAAGAAACGATATTACCAATTATTTTGAAGTGGGAGAAATGGGTATCGAACATGCACTGCTTCCCGAAAAAGGTCTGACAGTGGCTGGTGATGTGATCATTGGTGCGGATTCCCATACTTGTACATACGGAGCCTTAGGAGCTTTCTCCACTGGTGTGGGAAGTACAGATATGGCGGCCGGTATGGCAACCGGTAAAGCCTGGTTTAAGGTTCCTTCTGCAATCAAGTTCAATATTGTAGGAAAGCCTGATAAATGGGTCAGCGGCAAGGATGTGATCCTTCACATTATCGGTATGATCGGTGTAGACGGTGCTTTATATAAATCCATGGAATTTGTAGGAGAAGGTATCAAGAACCTGACCATGGATGATCGATTTACCATTGCAAATATGGCAATTGAAGCCGGCGGCAAAAATGGAATCTTTCCGGTAGATGATCTGGCTATTGAATACATGAAGGAGCACAGTACCAGAAGCTATACCATTTATGAAGCGGATGAAGATGCAGTTTATGACGAAGAATACACCATCGACTTAAGTACCTTGCGTCCCACCATTGCATTTCCTCATTTGCCGGAAAATACGCATACAATCGATGAGATCACCGAAGACGTGATGATTGATCAGGTTGTGATCGGTTCCTGCACCAATGGTCGTCTGGATGATTTAAGAATTGCAGCTAAAGTTCTTGCAGGAAAGCATATTAAGAAAGGCATGCGTTGTATCGTGATTCCTGCTACTCAGGCAATTTACATGCAGGCTATGGAAGAAGGGCTCCTCAAGATCTTTATCGAAGCCGGTGCAGTAGTAAGTACACCGACATGCGGACCTTGTCTTGGCGGATATATGGGCGTTCTCGCAGAAGGCGAAAGATGTGTTTCAACTACCAACAGAAACTTTGTTGGAAGAATGGGACATGTAAAATCTGAAGTATATCTGGCGAGCCCCGCAGTTGCTGCTGCAAGTGCAATTACCGGAAAAATTTCCAGCCCATATGAATTTGAATAAGGAAAGATGAAAGAGGAAAGTAACTATGAAAGCAAATGGTAAAGTTTTTAAATATGGTGATAATGTAGATACAGACGTTATCATTCCTGCAAGATATTTAAACAGCTCCGATCCGGCTGAACTTGCAACCCATTGTATGGAGGATATTGATAAGGATTTCATTAAAAATGTTAAAAAAGGTGACATCATTGTAGCCAGCAAGAATTTCGGCTGTGGTTCCTCAAGAGAACATGCACCTATCGCAATTAAAGCAGCCGGTGTAAGCTGTGTCATCGCAGAAACCTTTGCAAGAATTTTTTATCGTAATGCCATTAATATTGGTCTTCCGATTATTGAATGTGCTGCAGCAAGTCAGGGAATTGATGCCGGTGATGATGTGGAAATCGATTTTGATTCCGGTATCATTACCAACCACACTAAGGGAACACAGTTCCAGGGACAGGCTTTCCCGGAATTTATGCAGAAGATTATTGCGGCAGAAGGCTTGATCAATTATATTAATAACAAATAGCTTATTAGACTCCGGTTTTTCAGATGGAAGGCTGGGGTCTTTTTTGTGAAAATATTCATACATTTGCTCAATTTATATTTCAAAATTTAGGCTGTTTTGTCAGTTGTGCTATTATGAAAAGGGTGTATAATGACCTTATAAGCAGGAGATGTCTGAAACAAATAATTCTTCCCAGGCATCAGAAAGGTGAGGATGAAATGTCACATTCAAGTACGAAAAGCAGCAGATATGAAATGGATATGTGCAATGGTCCTTTGTTTAGCAAGGTTTTGGTATTTGCATTGCCTCTGGTATTGTCCGGTATCTTACAACTCTTATTCAATGCGGCAGATATTGTAGTTGTGGGCCGTTTTGCCGGAAGTGTAGCTTTAGCGGCGGTAGGCTCTACAAGTGCTTTGATCAATCTTCTGGTCAATGTATTTATCGGCCTTTCCGTAGGAACCAATGTTATGGTAGCTCATTGTTACGGAAGTAAATTGTACAATGAGTTGAATGATGTGATACATACAGCTATCCTGACAGCATTACTGGGTGGTATTGCACTTATATCTGTTGGATTTTTCTTGTCCGGCCCTTTACTTAGGTTAATGGGTACTCCGGAAGATGTTATAGAATATTCTGTTTTATATATGAGAATCTATTTTGCCGGTATGCCCGCCATGATGGTTTATAATTTCGGCGGTGCCATTTTGCGTGCGGTAGGTGATACCAAAAGACCACTGTATTATCTCTTTGGAGCCGGTATTATTAATGTTGTTTTAAATCTTATCTTTGTAATTGTTTTCCACATGGGTGTGGCAGGTGTTGCGTTAGCTACAGTTATATCCCAGGTTGTATCCGCATTCTTGGTAGTTCGCTGCCTTGTGAAGACAGAGGGATATTTGAAATTAGACCTGAAAAGATTACGGATTGTGCCGGATAAATTGATTAAAATAGTGCGGATCGGCTTACCGGCAGGTCTGCAGGGTGCATTATTCTCTATATCCAATGTGTTGATTCAGTCCTCCATCAATTCCTTTGGTTCAGTGGTTATGGCGGGGAATACCGCAGCCGGTAATATCGAAGGCTTTGTTTATACTTCCATGAATGCATTGCATCAGACTGCAATCAGCTTTACAGGACAGAATTACGGAGCTATGAAATTCAAACGGATCGGACGTCTTGCGGTGATCTGCCTTGGTATTGTAAGTGTGATTGGATTGGTAATGGGTATTGGTGCATATACCTTCAGTGGAACTTTGCTTCAATTGTATTCCACAGATCCTGTAGTAATTTCTTATGGTGTACTGCGTATGAGTTATGTGTGTGCCCCATACTTCCTGTGTGGTTTAATGGATGTAATGGTAGGTTTTATGAGAGGTATGGGATATTCCATACTCCCCATGATCGTGTCTTTAACAGGCGCATGCTTGTTCAGAGTGGTATGGATTACAACTATATTTGAACATTATAGAACATTACCCGTTTTGTATATCTCTTATCCGATTAGTTGGGTTTTGACATTTTTGGTTCATTTTATCTGCTTTATGCATGTATATCGAAAACTTTTAAAAAGAAATGCTTGAAACATATGTTCGATTCGTGTATACTAATTAAGAAAACCGTAATAAGGTACAGTACAAAGGAGCTTTTATGTTTGCTTATTTAAAAGGAATTCTTGCAGATATCACAGAAGATAACTGCGTGATCGATGTACACGACATTGGATATAATGTAAAAATCTCAGGACAAACAGCAGCTTGCCTTCCGGGAATAGGTGAGATGGTTAAGATCTATACTTATACTTCCGTAAAAGAAGATGCTTTTCAACTATTCGGTTTCCTGAAAAAGGACGAGCTGGATCTGTTTAAGGTATTGATCACTGTAAATGGGATCGGACCTAAGGGGGCTTTATCCTTATTATCTGCCATGGATGCGGATATGCTGCGTATGGCCATTGTGACCCAGGATGTTAAAATGATATCCAAAGCACCGGGGATCGGCAAGCGTACCGCGGAGCGATTGATCCTGGAACTGAAGGACAAGCTATCTATTACTGTATCTATGATAGACCGCGAAATACGTCAGCATGATGTATCGCCTGTCAACCTGGATAGTCCATCCAAGAAAGAAGCTGTGGAAGCTTTGGTTGCACTGGGATATGGTCAGGCGGAAAGTATGAAGGCCGTAAATCAGGTAGAAAACGCAGATACCATGGAAGTTGGTGCACTTCTGAAAGCTGCATTGATGAAGATATTTTAAGAGTCGTTTTACAATATATTGAAACAAGGATAACATATTCATGCCTAGAAGAATGATAGAAACCAGTATTACAGATGAGGATATTAAGATAGAAGGAACCTTACGTCCTCAAACATTGAATGACTACATTGGTCAGCAAAAGATTAAAGAAACACTGAAAGTTTATATAGAAGCTGCAAAGCTGCGTGGCGATGCATTGGATCATATGCTTTTTTACGGACCTCCCGGACTTGGTAAGACCACTTTGGCAGGTATTATTGCCAATGAAATGGGGGTATCCATGAAGGTAACCAGTGGTCCAGCCATTGAAAAACCCGGTGAATTGGCAGCCATATTAACTAAGTTAGGAGAAGGAGATCTACTTTTTATCGATGAGATCCATCGTTTGAGCAGACAAGTGGAAGAAGTCCTTTATCCTGCTATGGAGGATGGTGTGATTGACGTTGTGATCGGCAAGGGCTCCGATGCCAAATCCATCCGGTTTGATCTTCCTAAATTTACTTTGATCGGTGCTACCACCCGAGTGGGTATGCTTACAGCTCCCCTGAGAGATCGTTTTGGAATGATCAATCATCTGGAATTTTATACCGTTGAGGAATTAAAGAAGATCATTATACAATCTGCCAAGGTCTTACATGTTCCCATTGAGGAAAAAGGTGCACTTGAGCTTGCCAGAAGAAGCCGGGGAACGCCCAGATTGGCGAACAGAATCTTAAAAAGAGTGCGCGACTTTGCCCAGGTGCGTTTTGATGGTGTGATCACAGAAAAGGTTGCCGTAGAGGTGTTGGACCTTTTAGATGTAGATAAGCTTGGTCTGGACCATATTGACAGGTATATTTTAACCACTATGATCGATAAATTTAAAGGTGGCCCCGTTGGTCTTGACACTTTGGCTGCAGCCATTGGAGAAGATGCAGGAACCATAGAAGATGTATATGAACCATATCTGATCAAAAATGGCTTTTTAAACCGCACACCAAGAGGTAGAGTGGTTACAGAACACGCTTATCATCATTTAGGAATTCAGTATTTTCAATAAAATACTTGCTCAGTCTCATATTCTGATATATAATCGAAGTATAGATTGATTACGCCCGAAGGAGAGATCATATATGTCCTCAAAAACAGATGTTGAAGTTATCATTGGTGGTAAAGTATTTACATTAAGCGGTTA
>JAZUCP010000059.1:0-3067 GCA_045639165.1 Acetatifactor sp.
CCTTTTACCAGCTTTCCTACCTTGATCTTTCGAAGGAAATACAAAAGCTCCTGAGTTCTTCCCACTGCAAAGGAAGGAATGACTACATTACCGCCTCTGTCAAAGGTTTCCTTCAAAATTCGGGCCAGATCTCCTACATAATCCACCTGCTCCATATCATGGAATCTGTCACCATAAGTGGATTCCATCACCACAAAATCTGCCTGTGCGGTGGTGGAAGGGTCTCGAAGCAAGGGTTGATTGATATTCCCGATATCACCGGAAAAAACAATCTTTTTCGTTACATTGCCTTCCGTCAGCCACACCTCAATACTGGCCGATCCCAGCAGATGACCGATATCCGTAAATCGTATCTTTACCCCCTCGCAGACCTCTATGATCTCATTATAATCACAGGGCACAAAGGACTTAATACATCCTTCCGCATCCTCCATGGTGAATAATGGCTCCACCAATGTGACACCTGCCCGACGTTGGAGCTTTCGGTTTTTCTGCTCCGTCTCCATGGTCTGTATATGTGCACAATCCCGAAGCATGATGCCGCACAAATCCGCAGATCCTTCTGTTGTAAAGATCTGTCCTCTGAAGCCTTTTGCATATAAAAGCGGTAAATTGCCGGAATGATCTACATGTGCGTGTGTCAAAAACACATAATCAATCATAGCTTCCTCTACCGGCAACTGTGCATTTTCAAAGGTATTGATCCCCTGTTCCATGCCGCAGTCTACCAAAATATGTTTATCTCCCACTTCCAGATAATGACAGCTTCCCGTCACTTCATGGGCCGCTCCGATAAAAGTAAGTTTCATAAGCACTCTCCTTTCTATTTCAGGGCATTGGCCGTTTCATACAGATGATAGTACATTCCCTTCTGTTCTATTAACTGATCGTGATTGCCTTCTTCCACAATCCCTTCATCCGTAAGAACCAGAATACGATCTGAGTTTCGAATGGTTGAAAGTCTGTGCGCAATGGTCAGTGTGGTTCTTCCCACAGATAACTCAGCCAGCGATTTTGCCACCGCAAATTCACTTTCATTGTCCAGTGCAGAAGTTGCCTCATCCAAAATAATGATAGGAGGATTTTTCAGGAACACTCTGGAAATACTGATTCGCTGTTTCTGACCTCCTGATAGCTTAACCCCTCTCTCACCAACATATGTATCATACCCATCTTTTAATTCCATAATAAATTCATGGGCACCGGCTTTCTTAGCCGCTTCCATCACTTCTTCTCTTGTGGCATCTTTGCGTCCATATAAAATATTTTCGTACACTGTTCCTGAGAAAAGATATACATCCTGCTGTACGATACCAATACTGCTGCGCAGACTCTTTAAGGTAAACTTCTTAATATCCTGACCATCCAATGTGATCTTACCATCGGTCACATCATAAAAACGTGGGATCAGATTGCAAAGGGTTGTCTTTCCACCGCCAGACGGACCTACCAATGCCAGTTTTTCGCCTTCATGAATATGAAGACAAATATAACGCATCTCTTCATTGTGATCATCTGAATATTCAAAACTTACATTATCAAATACAATTTCTCCCTTTGGTGAAGGCATCTCTACCGCATCCGGTTCATCAAAGATTTCGATTTCTGCATCCATAATTTCCAGAAATCGTTCAATCCCTGTCATTCCTCGCTGGAACTGCTCTGCAAATTCAATGATACGGCGGATTGTTGCGATCATAGTACTTACGTATAAGGTATAAGCCACCAAATCCCCTGCACTAATGAGTCCTTTGGTAAGGAAAATCCCACCTGCAACGATTACCAGCACATACATCATCCCATCAAAAAGACGGTTGGTAGTTGTAAAAGTTGCCATCAAACGATAGCTGTGTTTTTTGATGCTTAAAAACTTCTGATTATCTTCTTCGAATTTTTCATTTTCTTTTTCTTCGTTGGTAAAGGCTTTCACCACTCTTTGGCCAAGCAGACTATCTTCGATACGGGCATTTAATTCCCCGATCTGATGACGCTGCTCTCTGAAAACTGCTTTCTGCTTGCGATTAATTTTCAGGCAAACAAAAAACATCACTGGAAGACAAGTAAAAATTAATAATGTCAAAAGAGGGCTTACTCCAAGCAAAATGATAAAGGAAAAGAATGCCTTTAACCCTGCAATAAAAAATTCTTCCGGACAATGATGAGCAAATTCTGTTACATCAAATAAGTCATTGCTGATACGAGCCATGATCTGGCCGACTTTTGTATTATTATAGTAGGTATTAGAAAGCTGCTGCAGATGTGCATAGGCATCTCTTCGCATGTCCGTTTCCATATAGGTTCCCATCACATGTCCCATACCTGCCATATAAAAGTTTGCTGCCCCATCTAAAATACGAAGTCCCACATACAGAAGGCCCAAGCGCAGCACATACTCTACAGTTAATGCCGCCAGATTAGTGGTTGCCATATTGGTCAGATTTCGCATGATCATTGGCAATACCAATTCACAGATGGAAGTTAATCCTGCACAAAACAGATCCAACACTAAAATATGTTTATATTTCCCATAATATGGGATAAATCTTTTCAATAACGTACTCGTTTTCATACTCATCACACTCCATAGAGGTAAGTGTAACACAAATCCCCGATTTATGACATAAAAAAATGTCCTGAAACCAGCTTTTGCTGATTCCAGGACTGATATTTTGAATTAGTTTTCGTCTGCTTCTCTCTGAGCAACAAAGACTGTTCTCTTTCTAGCCATTTCATCGCTTTCAAGATATTCATCGTAAGTAGTGATCTTATCGATCATGCTGCCGTTTGGAAGAATTTCGATGATACGGTTTGCTGTTGTCTGAACGATCTGATGGTCACGTGAGGAGAATAATAATACGCCTGGGAATTTCATCATACCGTTGTTTAACGCTGTGATAGATTCCATATCTAAGTGGTCAGTTGGTTGGTCCATGATCAGGATGTTTGCACCTGAGATCATGAGCTTACTTAACATACAACGTACTTTTTCACCACCGGAAAGAACGCGAACTTTTTTCACACCGTCTTCTCCAGCGAAGAGCATTCTTCCTAAGAAACCACGAACGTA
>JAZUCP010000060.1:0-2229 GCA_045639165.1 Acetatifactor sp.
TCCGTTAGCCAATGCAGTTCGTACCACCGCACGAATGGCCGCATTCATACCCGGAGCATCTCCTCCGCTTGTTAATACACCGATTGTTTTGATTTCTTTGCTCATAAGGTATCCTCCCGGTTTAGGATTTTTGTCCCGTTATTACTTAAATTGTAATCCATTTTTTATCTCTTTTCAATATTTAGTTGCGAAATCTGATATTTTCCGCCCCAAATACTTCACTGAGCTTACGTTTAAGCTCCTCATCCCAGTGCACATTCCAATTTGCAGGCAAGGGTTTGTAATTCTTGGTTTCCTTGATAAACACCACTACCTGATCATTTCCATCCGAATCCGCAATGGTCTGGAACAGCTTCTGCTCCTTGGACTGATAATCCGAAGCTGTTGCAAACTGAATCCATACACCTGTAGGCAGTTTGGTAACAGGCGCCGCCGTTTGCCGAGCAACAGCCTGATACTGACCGGCTGTCTGATACGGACTTCCATACATCCTTCCTTTGAAAAGAGGTTTCCCTTCCACCGCCTCTTCAAATCCCGCAATCTGCTCGCAGATCAGCTTACCGTCCTTCTCCTCTTCCACAGAAACTCTTCCCTTGATAAAGATCTTCGCATCCTCGGTCAGAAGTGCTGCATATTTCTCATAGTCCTTAGGAAATACAACCACTTCCACATTTCCCACTAAATCTTCTACATTTAAAAAGGCCATGACCTTATCATTTTTGGTATATTTTATGGTCTTATCCGCGATCATACCGCCCACAATGGCAGTGGACTGATCCTGCACATTTACAGTGCCGGTCTCTTCGTCCAAAGAAAAGTCATTGGTAGTATTTGTCGCATAACGCTGCAATATACTCTGATATTCCTCCAAAGGATGTCCGCTGACATAAATTCCCAGAACTTCTTTTTCAAATGCCAGACGCATTTCCTTACTGTACTCCCCGATATCGGGCATTCGGATATCAAATTCCTCCTTGGTATCCTCCGCTGCAATATCAAACAGGGAGATCTGTCCCGCCATATTATTCTTTTTATCCTTAGTAATATGATCCAGGATCTGCACATATACACTCATGCTCTGTTTTCTGGTTGCTCCCAGACTATCCAGCGCACCTGCTTTTATAAAGTTTTCAATAGCACGTTTATTCACATCCAAATCTGCCACTCTGGTGATAAAATCCTTCAGATTGGTAAACCGGCCTCTCTCCTGTCTCTCTTTCACAATGCTTTCGATCACAGGTCTTCCCACCGCCTTGATAGCAGTCAATGCATATCGGATACAATTGCCGGATACGGAGAATCCACTTTCCCCTTCGTTAATATCCGGGGGCAGCATGGTAATGCCCATGTTTCTGCAGGTCAAAATATATTCCGACACCTTCTTGGGGTTATCGATCACCGAAGTCAAAAGAGCCGCCATAAATTCCACCGGATAATAATATTTCAAATAAGCCGTCTGATAAGCCACTACCGCATAACATGCAGCGTGGGATTTATTGAAGGCATATTTTGCAAAGTCCATCATATCCTCATAGATCTGACCTGCCACAGCCTCACCGATTCCCTTGGAAATACAGCCGGGTACTCCTTCTTCGGCATTACCATACACAAAGTTGGCCCGCTCCTTCTCCATTACGGACTGTTTCTTCTTACTCATGGCACGACGCACCAGGTCGCTTCGTCCCAGGGAATAACCGCCCAGATCCCGCACAATCTGCATAACCTGCTCCTGATACACGATACAGCCGTAAGTTGGGGACAAAATGGGTTCCAGCTGAGGACAGGAATATACCACATCCTCATGATTGTTCTTTCCCTTAATATATTTGGGAATAAAGTCCATAGGACCCGGACGATAGAGGGAGATTCCCGCGATCACATCCTCCAGATTCTGGGGCCTCAGTTCCTTCATGAAGCTCTTCATACCCGCACTTTCCAACTGGAAGATACCATCCGTTCTTCCCGTACCGATGGATGCCAGCACCGCTTTATCATCATAATCAACATGGTCCATATCCAGAACCACACCCTTACTCTTCTTTACAAAATCCACTGCATTTTGGATTACCGTCAAGGTACGAAGCCCCAAGAAATCCATTTTCAAAAGCCCCAGTTCTTCCAGTGTCGTCATGGTAAACTGGGTAGTGATGGAACCGTCACTTCCTCTGGAAAGAGGCACGAACTCTTCTGCTGCTTTTTGACAGATCACCACACCTGCCGCATGCATGG
>JAZUCP010000061.1:0-1804 GCA_045639165.1 Acetatifactor sp.
GAGTCGGTTTGTGGAGGAGATGGATTTGACCGACCTATATTCAACGTATGAACGTATACCTGAAAATCTGCCGCCCCGCAGGATGCTCAAGATCGTACTCTATTCTTACATGAATGGTGATTTTTCTTCACGCTCCATGCAACGCAACTGCCTGAGAGATATTAATTTCATGTATCTTTTAGAAGGTGCAAAAGCTCCGGATCATGCTACTTTTGCACGCTTCCGCACACTGCATTTTGCCCCTTGTTCCGACAGGATCATGGCAGCAATGACAAATTTCCTTTATGAGATCGGTGAAATCTCAGGCGAATTCATTTTTATAGACGGTACGAAGATTGAAGCCTGTGCCAATAAATATACGTTTGTCTGGAAAAAAGCAGTTACCAAAAGTCTTGCGAAGCTGCTGGATAAACTGGCTGCATTTGTGGCAGAATGCGAGGAAAGTTATGGTCTACGAATCGTATACAATGATCAGGTGCAGATGCGGCATGTGAAAAAGCTGCGCAAGAAACTATATGCTTTGAAAGAAGCGGAAGGCATCGTCTTTGTGCACGGTCCGGGCAAAAGGAAATCTCCACTGCAAAAAAGTATCGAAACCCTGGAAGGATATCTTGACAAACTGAAAGAATATACCCAGAAGATCCATAACTGCGGTAACCGCAACAGTTATTCCAAGACTGACCATGATGCCACATTTATGCGCATGAAAGAGGATGCCATGGGAAACGGCCAGTTAAAGGCCGGCTACAATCTCCAGCATGGAGTGGATTCCGAGTATATCACCTGGCTTACCATCGGTCCCCAGCCCACGGATACCACGACGCTGATCCCTTTTCTGAAAGAAATGGAGGAACATTTAGCGTTCAAATATAGGAAGATCGTTGCGGATGCAGGGTACGAAAGTGAAGAGAATTATCTGTACCTTGATGAGAATGAACAACTGTCCTTTATAAAACCGGCAAACTACGAGATTTCCAAGACCCGCAGATACCGTAATGACATCGGCCGTGTAGAGAACATGGATTATGATGAGGAGCAGGACTGCTATACCTGTAAAAACGGAAAGAAACTTACTGTGGTGGGTGTAAAAAAAGACAAGACAGCCACCGGCTATATCCGGGAGAAAACACAGTACCGCTGTGAAGACTGCAGCGGATGTCCTCATAAAGCAGCCTGCATAAAAGGCAACAACTGTAAGACCCCATTGGAGGAACGGACGAAAAATCTGGAAGTATCCAAACGCTTTAAAGAATACCGCAAGGAAGATCTGGAAAGGATTCTTACAGAAGAGGGATGTCGGCTGCGGCTGAACCGCAGTATCCAGGCAGAAGGCTCTTTCGGTGAGCTGAAGCAGGATATGGGATTCCGTCGGTTCTTATGTCGTGGCACTCAGAATGTGTTGGCAGAAAGTACGCTGCTGGCCATGGCACACAACATAAACAAGCTGCATCGAAAGATTCAGGATGACCGTACCGGAACCCATCTGTTCCAGTTAAAAACTGCATAATTTTAAGGGTTCAAAATAGATCCTAAAAAGGGCTCGGCAAAAGCTGCGGAGCTTGTAAAAGTGCGCCCTTTTGACAGATTTGCCTTCAGAAAAGCACTTGATAATCGCATAGAGGGGAAAAAAGATGCTGCCGCATCTATGATTTTTCAATCACTGATGCGACAGCTCCATTATTGTTTCTAACCTCTTCCATATACCTGTAACTGTGACAATGCAGGAAACGGTGATGAATCGTCTGCCTTGATCAACTCACTGATCTCCAGCCAATCTATTTGTTCTTTATGTAAATGAAACACC
>JAZUCP010000062.1:0-2398 GCA_045639165.1 Acetatifactor sp.
ATCGGTCTCATCGAAGTCATGGGTCTGGCAGTTCTTCCTGCGAGATTAAAGGATGAAATGGCACAGCTGAAGGCGGCCATGCTGGCCGGCGCAGATATCCGTCAGGATGAAGTCCTTGAAAAACATGCTGACTGGGTAGAGGAATTCTCCGGTAAGTATGACAAGATTGATGCATCCAATATCGATCAGATCATCGAAGACGAAATCGGTATCGTATTTATGCAGGTTTTGGAGGATGCAGGTGTTTATAAGCGGACAGAGGAAGGCAAAGCCGGATTCAGAAGGTTTGTTAACAGTTTGTAATAAAAATTTAATGTATACAAAAGAGCGGTGTTGTTGCAACCGCTCTTTTATTGTGATACAGTAATTATGCTCGGATTGTATCACAACCAGATTTATTACAAGAGGTATGATGATGAAATTTTTACTAACAGCAATCAATGCAAAATACATACATTCCAATCCCGCCATCTACAGCCTGCGGGCCCATGCGGGGCAGGAGATGCAAAAACATATAGAATTGGCAGAGTATACCATTAACCAGAGTTTTTCAGATATTCTGGCAGATATTTATAAACGCAGGCCCGATGCAGTGGGTTTTTCCTGTTATATCTGGAATATTTCACTGGTTCTGGAGCTGGTGGAGGAGCTTGGAAAGATCCTGCCGGGGATTCCCATCTGGCTGGGGGGACCGGAGGTTTCCTTTGATGCTCCCAAGCTTTTGGAGATGTATCCCCAGCTTACCGGTGTGATGATCGGAGAAGGAGAGGAAACCTTCAAGGAGCTGTTGACAGCTTATCTGGAAATGCCTCAGGAATTGTCCAACATCCCCGGTCTGTGCCTGCCTGACGGATATACTCCGCCCCGGGAACCGGCGGATTTAAGCAGCCTACCTTTTCTCTACAATAACCTGGATGCCTTTGAAAACAAGATCATTTACTACGAAAGCAGCAGAGGCTGTCCTTTCCGGTGCAGTTATTGTCTTTCTTCTATAGATAAGAAGGTACGTCTTCGCAATTTGGAGCTGGTAAAAAAGGAATTACAGTTTTTCTTGGATCATCAGGTAAAGCAGGTAAAATTTGTAGACCGCACCTTCAATTGCAATCATGCACATGCTATGGAGATCTGGAAATATTTGGTGGAACACGACAATGGTGTTACCAACTTTCATTTTGAAATATCAGCGGATATTTTGAACGAAAAGGAAATAAAACTGCTAAACGGGATGCGTCCCGGCCTGGTGCAGTTGGAGATCGGTGTACAGTCCACCAATCCGGAGACTATACAGGCCATCAACCGGACCATGAATGTGGATAAACTGGAAAAGATTGTCAGATCCATTAATGCCGGCCACAATGTTCACCAGCATTTGGATCTGATTGCAGGGCTTCCCTACGAAGATTATAAAACTTTTGCAGAATCTTTTAACCGGGTATATGCGATGGAGCCTGAGCAGCTGCAACTTGGATTTTTGAAGGTTTTAAAGGGCTCCCGGATGGCGGAGATGGCAGAAAAATACGGGCTTTGTTATCAGAGCAAGTCCCCCTATGAGGTATTATATACCAGATGGCTTTCCTATGAAGATGTGCTAAGATTAAAAGGCATCGAGGAAATGGTGGAGATGTATTATAACAGTAATCAGTTCCGGTATACCCTTGCCTTTTTGGTAAAGCAGTTTGAGACGCCCTTTCAAATGTTTGAGGCGCTGGCTGCATTTTATGAAAGAAAGGGATATTTTACCAATAGTCCGGCCAGAGCATATCGGTATCAGGTGTTGCTGGAGTTTGCTTTGGAGTGGTGTCGGGCAAATGGTAATGGTGCCTCTGCAATTGCCGGTGGTGGAGCTGTTTTAGAAGAAACATGGGGTGGCAGCAAGTCAGAATATGCAGAGATTTTCCGGGAGCTACTCACATATGATATGTATTTGCGGGAGAATTTAAAGAGCCGCCCGGAATTTGCTGCAGACTTGACACCTTACAAAGAGCAGTGCCGCAGATTTTATATGCAGGAAGAGAAGGAACGTAAATATCTGCCGGGGTATGAAGCATACGACCACAAGCAGATGGCCAAGATGACCCATATGGAGGTCTTTAAATATCCGGTGTGGGATAAAGTGCTTTGGAGGCAGATAAAAGAGTTGGCTTCCTGCCCCGAATCACATTGTGAAGTCTTTTTTGACATACCTCAATATGTGTTATTTGATTACCAAGAAAGAAATCCGCTGACCGGAGATGCCCGTACCGTGCTTTTAGGAGAGCATGGGACTGGGGTTGGGAAAAGTCAGGAGGTTTTGGATTTGGAAATTTAATGCCACGTTACATTAAATTGGAAGTTTGGGTCCCATATAAGTTAAATATGTTCCTTTTGTGACACAATTTTTTGTATAGACCCGCGGCAG
>JAZUCP010000063.1:0-5007 GCA_045639165.1 Acetatifactor sp.
GGAAAGTGTACCAAAGTGGAAGATCTTGGAGTCCTTGATCAGCTCTTCGTTTACTTCTTCTGCACGCAGCATCATATCTGCACCGGGATTACGATAGAAGGAGAAGCTTCTGTCGCCGCTTTCATCATTCTGTACAAATGCCAGAGTGGTTCTGATATCCTTATCCAGCAATAAATTGGTGGTATCGATATCGATTTCTTCCAAAGTCTTTTTCAAACGGGTACCGAAGATATCTTCGCCCACTTTACCGATAAATGCAGTCTTGTGTCCCATTTTATTTAACATAGCAAGCACGTTACATGGTGCTCCGCCCGGATTTGCTTCAAACAGAGGGTTGCCCTGTCCGCTGATTCCGCTGCTTGTAAAGTCAATTAATAATTCGCCTAAAGCGATTACATCAAATTTTTTCATGCTATTTCACCTATCCTGAAATTATTCTGCCAGCATTTCTACGAGAGCATCGTAAGCTGCTGCATAAGCTGCTGCGCCATCACTCAGCTTTCTCACTGCTGCATTCTTCTCCAATGAGCTCAATGCACTGAAGTTAGCCAGATGGGGTTCCAAACTTAAGAATCCTTCATAACCTGCTTCATCAAGTGCTGCGAAGATCTTCTTTAAGTTACCGTCGCCGGTACCGGGAACAACTACTTCTCCACTTTCCCAGATAGCGTCTTTGATATGAACGTATGTAATATAATCCTTTAACAGTTCATATGCTTCCAGAGTATCCTGCTTGCACTGTACAAAGTTTGCAAAGTCAAATACACATTTGAAGTTATCGCAGTAGTATTTCTTCATCAGGTTTGCGCAACGATATGCAACGTCACCATAGATATCCTTTTCATTTTCATGAAGAAGAACTACGTCCTGTTCCTTTGCGTATGCAATGAATTTCTCCAGACGTGCACATACTTCTGCTTCATACTGATCCGGATCTTCTCCTTCCGGCATAAAGAAGCTGAACATACGGATGTACTTGGTCTTCATAACCTTAGCGATAGCTACGATACGCTTGTAAACTTCAAAATGAGGCTCAAAATCATCTGTAATTTTGATCTTACCGATAGGAGATCCGATGGAAGAAACCTTAATACCAGCTGCATCAAGACGATCCATTACTGCCTTTGCCTGTTCTACTGTGTGTCTTCCTACCATAAGACCGTCTGCTCCACGGAATTCAATATATTCCTGACCGAGAGTGTGAAGCACCTCAATCTGTACATCTAAGCTTTTGTCGATTTCATCTGCGAAACCGGAAATAAGACATTTGTTTAACATTATTTTCCTCCTAATTCCAATCCTTCCAATAAACAGTTGCTCCTGTTTTGGCGGACTCATAAATCATAAACATAAGTTTCATACTTGCTTCAACGCCTTCCACATCCTGCATAAACCGGCGTTCATTGATGATACACTCATAGAAATCATTGATACAATCTCCATGACCGCTTCCCCAATAGCTCTTACCTAGATTATCCTTTTGGGATGTTTCCACGCGTTCTATGCTGCCATCCTTATAAAACAGGGTTAATTCTTCCTGCTCTATACGGATCCGCATATTTTCACAGTGAATTTCAATCAGGGGGGCAACATCTGCAATATATGCATTTGTGGCATAAAAGCTAACTTTTCTGTCCGGATATACGATATATGCGGATACCATATCTTCCACTTCAATAATACCCTGAAGGTGGTGATTGGTCATAACTGCATCCACGCTGACCGGTTCTGTACCCACCAAATAATGAAGCAGATCCAAAGTATGTACGGACTGATTGATCAGTGCTCCGCCGCCTTCGGTGGCAAGCTTTCCACGCCACTCGCTACCTGTGTAATACCGCTCTGTTCTGTTCCAGGTCACAAGACCTCTGGCTCCGATCACTTTACCTGACTTTCCGGATAAGATCAGCTCCTTTGCCTTCTGTACGGAGTTATTGTATCGGTTCTGCAGACAGAATCCCAGATATTTATCTGTACGATTCTCCTTCAGATGATTAAATTCTTCCTGACTGATGGCCGCCGGCTTTTCCATAAATACATGAACGCCATTTTTCAATGCATACTCAGCCATGGGTGCATGAAGATAATGGGGTGTACAGATATGAAGCACATCTATTTCCTCTTTCTCCAGCATCTCCTCTAAGCTTGCATAGGGCTTTCCACCGAAATCTTCAGCAAAAGCTGTTGCCTTTTCTATGTATTTATCCGCCACAGCTACCAGCTTATGCCCAATATTCTTGTTAATACACTGGGCATGCACCTTGGCAATGCTGCCACATCCTACAATTGCAATTTTCACGTTTCTATCCCCTGTTGTCTTATATTAATAAGTACCTGCTGTATCAAAAGTAGTTTCTACAACAGTGTCTTTCTTCTTAGAGTTCTGACGCTTCTTGTTCAGTTCTTCCAAGAACAGATCTTCATCAAATGGTAATTCGATGGTTTTTCCTAACCAGCTTGATAAATGCATTGCATTAGAAAGGGTCAGACCATTAATACCTTCATTTCCTTCTGCTACCAGTGGAGTTCCATGAAGGATTCTGCCAGCAAATGCGTTAAGAACGCCTACATGCTGAGGATTCAATCCATCCGTTTCCACATCAATCCACTTACCTTCTGCCTTAGGGAATCCATTTGGAGAGTTAAAGCATGTTTCACGCTCTGAAACATTCAGCTCAAATACCTTCAATTCATTATCTTCACATACGAGTTTTGCCCTTTCCAGAGTCACTTCAAAACGATTGGTACCAGGAAGATCTGCTGTTGTGGTAATAAACACGCCGGTTGCACCGTTAGGATATTCCAGATATGCGGTTACATCATCTTCTACTTCGATATCATGCCACTTTCCTTCGTGACAGAATGCAGTTACCTTGCTTGGCATACCACAGATCCACTGGATCAAGTCAAGGTTATGAGGACACTGGTTCAAAAGCACACCGCCGCCTTCGCCGTCCCAGGTTGCTCTCCATCCGCCGGAGTTATAATATGCCTGTGAACGATACCAGTTGGTAATGATCCAGTTTACACGCTTGATCTGTCCATATTCTCCACTATGTACCATTTCATACATCTTACGATATACATGATTGGTTCTCTGATTGAACATCATACCAAATACCAGATCATGCTTTGCAGCGATTTCATTCATTTCGCGAACCTGCTTGGTGTAAACACCTGCCGGTTTTTCACACATTACATGCAGACCATGCTCTAAAGCCATGATGGTGTATTTGGGATGATCGTAATGAGGTGTTGCGATCAGCACTGCGTCGCAAAGACCACTTTCGATCAACTCTTCTGCTGTAACAAAAATCGTTACACTTTCAGGAAGCTTTTCCTTAGCTACCTCTCTTCTGCTTTCTCTCAAATCGGCTACTGCAACCAATTCGATTTCCGGTGTTTCGCCGGCCATGATCTTCTCATAATGACCACTACCCATATTACCTACACCGATAATACCTAAACGTACTTTGCTCATTTTAAATTCTCCTTTTTTATTTTAATTTCGCAAATAAGGCATATATCACTGATTCTATTATAATGCATCTGTACCCCTTTGTACAATACCCTAAATCAAACATAATGTAAAAAAAATATATAATCCCTTGATTTATTTTGCTTGTCCCTATATAATATTTTAAACAAAATTTCAGGATAGTAAAGGAGTTAGAAATGTACCAAGTTTTACAGTATATCGGTTCCCTATTTTCCCTTCCCCAGCACAATTATGTGGATGTACTTTTGCGACTGACCTTTGCCGTTATCATCGGCGGTATCATCGGCGTGGAGCGTTCCGGACGCAACCATGACGCAGGTCTTCGAACACATATCCTAGTATGTCTGGGTGCCACTACCATTATGATCCTCAGCGAGACCACTCACCTACAGTACGGAGGTGACATCGGACGATTCGGAGCACAGGTAATCAGCGGTATCGGTTTCTTAGGTGCCGGCTGTATTATGGTAAAAGGCAGTCATGTGAGCGGCCTCACCACCGCTGCCGGACTTTGGGCCACAGCCTGTATCGGCCTGACCATCGGTATGGGATATTTCTTTATCTCCATTACAACCGCTGTTTTGCTTGTTGTCTCCACCAAGTTTTTAAGACCCGTAAGCTCACGTATCAAAGAAAAAGGAGCTCACAATCATTATACCATTCAGGTAAAACTCCGAAGCAGAAGCAATTTCTCTGTGATCAGCGAGTATTCCCGCGCCAGAGATTTACATATTGAATCCGTAGAAATGAAGACCTATAATGTTTACCAATTAAAGTTTGTAACTCCCGATGATTATTCCTCCGTTCAGTTAACCTGTACACTGATGGAGCTGGAAGAAATCACAGAAGTGAAGTTAATGCCGGAAAATGAGAAACCTTCAAAAAAGAACAAAGCCTAAAATGGCTTTGTTCTTTTTCTTTCATCCCCCTCTCAACACCTCAAATGCTCCCAGCACATTCAGTCTGCCATACCCCCATTCCCTATTGGGATACTCCACATCCGGCATGCGGACTGCACCTTTGATCAGGTAGTTTTTGACTTCTCTGCTGTTAGCCAAGGGACTGTTTCGCTCCACCACTGCCCACTGCATAAATTGTGCCACTCCCCCCGCAGTCACTGCCGCCGCAAGACTGCTGCCGCTTCGTACACCATATAACGTAGGAATATTCACACCCGGTGCTGCAAAATCCGGCTTGATCTGTCCGGAACGACTGTAGCCCCGCCCCGACTCCAGATAAAAGCTATTGTTCTGATAATTATAATTAGACACGGTTATCACCCCTTGGGCCATGGATGGCTCTGTAAGGGTAATGTCCGGGTCCGGCCACAAAAAATAGGTGCCGCCACTCTGAAATGCCTGAATGGCCAGCCACATATGAAAGTTTCCGGAAGAGGACTGCCCGACTAGGGAGACCCGAAAGGTCCAGATACCGGGTGTGGGAGCTTCCATCCGAAAAACAATCAATTCTTCTCCCCCTCCCGGCTCCACCAGCACACTTTGCACTGT
>JAZUCP010000064.1:0-5473 GCA_045639165.1 Acetatifactor sp.
TTGCTACCCATATGTATCATATGCTTTTTAAATCTGGCAGGGATTCTGGAACTCCTTCGATTTCATGGACGTATGAGTACTGCTTTATGGAGCCTGGGAAATCAAATAACAGTGTGGGGAAGGTCTGTGCAGGAGAATGTGGAGGAATTACCGGATTGGAGTATTTCCTATTTGTTAGTTAATGAAAGGTTGAAAAGTCTTCTGGGAAAAGACTATTTGGAATCTGCACCTTTGAAATATGATGCAGAAGGATTGAATTATCTTCGTTCAGATTATATCACAGAGGAGGAGTGTATTGATATCGTAGTTACATATCAGATAGAGCCCATAATTGCCATTGGATCATTTGCCGATCGCAGAATGTATAATCGATATTATGCCCGATGTTGGACCGGTTATGATGTGACGGAGCAAAAGGTACATAAATATGTATACATGGCACCCAAGGGTGAGGTGTGGCATGCGGATCAGGAGTGCTCCTATCTCTATCATGTGGTAGAAACAATACCCAAGGAAAAGATTACTACTACTAAAAATGCTGACGGAGAATATTATACACTTTGTAAGAATTGTGAGGATGAGAGTAGCGGAGACTGGGTGTATGTGACAGAAGAAGGGGAGCGATATCATTTGATCAGGGATTGTAATGCCATTTATAAAAATATCCAGACAGTAGGATGGTATGAGGGCTTCCCCTATCGGGCATGCAGCAGATGTGCATCGGAAGAGTAAAGGAGAGATATGAGAGGTGGAAAAGATATTGATATTTTGTCTGCTGACAATTTACAGCTGGCAGGATATCCGACGGAGGCAATTATCTCTGTGGACGCTGGCGGCAGGAATTTTGCTGGCTCTTATATGTGGATTGATACAGGGAAGTCTGTCGGGGGTGGCTGTTTGGAACATTATGGTGGAAGCATTTAAAGGAATGGTTCCCGGAGGTGTGTTATTTTTGCTCTCATTTGGACTAAAAGGCAGAATTGGAAGCGGTGATGGTATTGTTCTGGTCATAATAGGGACCTTACTGGGTATAAGGACTGCTGTTTTGGTGATGGCAACGTCTTTGTTTCTGGCTTTTATCTATGGATGTATATTGATCCTAAAAGGAAAAAGAAACCGTGTTTTTCCCTTTGTGCCATTTTATCTTCTGGGAGTGATCTGTGTGTGGAGTATGGGAGGATAAAAGCGGTATGCGTGGATTAAAAAGTCGAACCTGTGAGGCTTATTTTACAGTGGAAGCGGCTATGGTACTGCCTGTTGTAATGTGCTGTTATTGGATCATGTGTATGCTTATGATATTTATGTACGAGCGATGTATATTGGAGGAAAATGCCTGCAGAGTATTGGTATGGAAAAGTTATATAGAGGGTAGTCTGGCAAGCAGGTCTGCAACACAGGAGGTGGAAGTGCAGGAGATAGAAGAAATACTGCAGACCGGCCTTCAGAAGGAAGAGGAGCAACGGTATTTGCTGGGTGGAAATGTGAGAACCGGGATGAAAAATAAAGGAAAGAAGTTTTGCCTTACTCGAATCATGCAATATTCCGGTATGTGGGATGTAAATTGTGAGATTGAAATAGAGAATCAATATGTGGACCCGGTAAAGCATATCCGCACTGTGAATTTTTTACAGGATAAATTAGAAGAGGTTGGAAGCGATGAATAGTGAATATGTGAGAAATCTAAATAAAAATTTTATGAGAATAATGCTGGATGAGGATGCGGATTGTAAACGGTATCAGTTCTGTATTCTGTTTCGAGGGGGAATTAAGTATTTACTGGAATGTGATGCGCGACAAATAGATGGAAGCAAGTATTTGTATTATGATATTTCTTCCAGTCAGAATCTAAGACAGATGTTTGCCAGAAAGAATATTTCCCGCCAGTGGATGCAGGAGTTTTTTTGGAGCTTGGGGCGGTTGCGACAAGAGTTAAATCGTTTTTTATTGGATGAAAATAATATTATGTGGAATCCGGAGTGTATATTTCAGAATTTGGAGAAAAATGACTTCATGTTTATGTATAAGCCTTATCACAAGGAAGTAAAGGAGCCGGAGGGATTTGGCGCTCTGCTGGAATTCTGGGTTGATAAAATAGATTATGACGATATGGGACTGGTTGAATTTGTGTATCATGCGTATGATCAATACAAAGTATTGGGAGCTTGTTATCTGGAAAGTCGGATGGCAGAGGATTTGAAACATTATCTGGAAGAGAAAAAAAGTCCGGAGATAATACAGCCCACACCACAGGAAAATGAAGCACAAAGTATGGAGGAAAATCTCCCGGGTATTCAAAACAAAATTTCTTTTACTCAGGAGCCGGAACGAAGGCGGATTATGTCATTCTTTGGAAGGAATAAGAGGAAATCCAATGAGGATGTGCTCTATCAGGAAGTATTACAGCGTGGGGTAAAGGAGCTGGCAGTTTGTGAAGAGCTTTCTTATGGAAAATCGGCAAATGGTGAGGATTCGACAGAGGAGTTCGGAAAAACCATATATATAGAAGAAAAGGAAGAAAAATGTCACGGACTTTATACCGCAAAGGGAGAGCTTGTAATTGAATTCGAAAAGTTTCCCTTTTTGGTGGGCAAAAGAAAAGAGGATGTGGATTATGTTTTGGCAGATTATTCAGCCAGTCGTATGCATGCCAGGTTTCTTTCTCAAGAGGACGGACTATACATAGAGGATTTAAACTCCACAAATGGCACTTTTAAGAATGGACTACGGATGCAGCCTTACGAAAAACGCAAATTAGAGGCTGAAGATGAGATCCGATTAGGGAAAAGTGTATTTATATATAAATGAATTGGTTGACGAAAGGGTGGGTCAAGTGGTACATTTTTTAATATAGTATTTTATCAGACATTGGTCGGAAGGAGTTTTTTATGATGAAGGATGATTGTATTTTCTGTAAGCTCGCAAACGGTGTATTTGCGACCAGAAGTATTTATGAAGATGAAGATTTTAATGTAATCCTGGACCTTGCTCCGGCAACCAAAGGACACGCACTGATTCTTCCCAAGCAACACGCGGATAATCTGTATGATCTGCCGGACGAAACTGCGGCAAAGGCTTTTGTGCTTGCAAAGAAGCTGGCTCAGAAGATGACCGATAAATTGGGTTGTGATGGTTTTAATATTGTTCAGAATAATGGTACAGTTGCGGGGCAGACAGTGTTTCATTTTCACCTGCATCTGATTCCCCGTTATAAAGAGGATGGGCAGCAGATTTGTTGGACACCCATGGAGGTGGAAGCAGAAGTGCTGGATCATGTGAAAGAAATGCTTTCTGAATAAAGGGAGCAGCAGTCATGAGAGAAGTAGATGTAAGAGTACTTACTGAAAATATAAAAGAAATGTGCATAGAAGCCAATCATGTACTATCGGCAGATATGTGTGAAGCATTGAAAAATGCAAGAGAGCAGGAGAAGGCCCCCTTGGGAAGGCAGATTTTAGGCCAGCTTCAGGACAATCTGGATATCGCCGGTACAGATATGATTCCTATTTGTCAGGATACCGGTATGGCGGTGATCTTTCTGGAGGTAGGGCAGGATGTACACTTTGTAGGAGGATGCCTGGAGGATGCCATTAATGAAGGCGTTCGTCAGGGATATATGGAAGGATATCTGAGAAAATCTGTTGTTAAGGATCCGCTCATTCGGGAAAACACAAAAGACAACACCCCAGCGGTTATTTATTATGAGATCGTACCGGGAGAAGCTGTAAAAATAACGGTGGCACCAAAAGGCTTTGGCAGTGAAAATATGAGCAGAGTCTTTATGTTAAAACCGGCAGATGGTATTGAAGGGGTAAAAGAAGCGGTGCTTACAGCTGTGGCAGATGCGGGCCCCAATGCCTGTCCGCCCATGGTCGTAGGCGTAGGAGTAGGCGGTACATTCGAAAAATGTGCAATGATGGCAAAGAAGGCACTGACAAGATCAGTTGATGTAAGGTCCCATATACCCTATGTAAAGGAAATGGAAGAGGATTTGCTTGCAAAGATAAATGCATCCGGAATCGGACCGGGCGGACTGGGTGGAACGGTAACGGCATTGGCAGTGAATATTAATACCTATCCTACACACATAGCAGGTCTTCCCGTTGCCATAAATATCTGTTGCCATGTCAATAGACATGTGATTCGAGAGATATAGCAGGAGGATTTATGGAAAAGTATTTGAAGGTTCCTGTTGAAAAAGAAGAAGTTTTACAATTAAAAGCAGGGGATTACGTGTATTTAAGCGGTATCATTTATACAGCAAGAGATGCAGCACATAAGAGAATGTTTGAAGCGCTACAAAATGGCGAAACATTACCCCTTGAATTAAGGAATAATGCCATTTACTATATGGGCCCATCTCCGGCAAGAGAAGGCAGGGTAATTGGTTCTGCCGGACCTACAACCTCCAGCAGAATGGACAAATACACTCCTACACTGCTGGAGCTTGGATTGAGCTGCATGATAGGAAAAGGAAAGCGTTCCAAAGAGGTCAAGGAGTCTATTGTTAAAAACGGAGCGGTTTATTTTGCGGCTGTAGGCGGTGCTGGAGCTTTGTTGTCTCGAGCCATTATTGATTCCGAAGTGATTGCTTATGATGACCTGGGAACAGAAGCCATTCGAAAGCTTACTGTAAAGGACTTCCCGGTAATTGTAGTTATAGACAGTCAGGGGAATGATTTGTACGAAACGGCTTGTGAACAATACAAAATGGATACTCGAGTTTGACAGATTGATTGAATGAAAAGCTGTATTTATTAAGTTAAAAAATAAAATCAAAAAAAAATAAAAATTATAGTTGACAAATGCAATTCACATATGTATAATAACAAATGCGTCACTCAAGACGCCTAATTGAATATTGGTAGAGACGTAGTTCAGAACATGGAGAAATACTCAAGTGGCTGAAGAGGCGCCCCTGCTAAGGGTGTAGGTCGTTTGCGCGGCGCGAGGGTTCAAATCCCTCTTTCTCCGTTTTACCAATATTACAACTTTGAAAAAAGTTGAAAATAAATTAAAAAAGTTGTTGACAGAGCTTGAAAGATGTGATATTCTGTCAAAGTTGCCAATGCAACAGCTTGAACAGCATTAAGTGCTGAAAATGATCTTTGACAAATAAACAACAATGCAACCTTGAAAATTCTTTAAGAGTAACAGCATCAATGCTGGGATCTGAAGAAGATTCAAAAATTGAGAACGGAAAAGATGCAAATCTTTAAACCAAAAACAGTAAGCCAGATGAAGAAACTGGCAGGACAACTTTTAACATGAGAGTTTGATCCTGGCTCAGGATGAACGCTGGCGGCGTGCTTAACACATGCAAGTCGAACGGACTAAATGAAACCTAGTGATTTTAGTTAGTGGCGGACGGGTGAGTAACGCGTGGGTAACCTGCCTCATACTGGGGGATAACAGTTAGAAATGACTGCTAATACCGCATAAGTGCACAGTTTCGCATGAAACAGTGTAAAAAACT
>JAZUCP010000065.1:0-2189 GCA_045639165.1 Acetatifactor sp.
TTTTTGGTAAGAATTAAGATATGAAAATTCTTATCGAAAAGGAGTATTTTTATGGCAATTGCAAAAGATCAAATTCGACAAATTATTACAGGCAATAATCTCAGCAGCGTAGCAGATGTCTATTCCTTACTCAAAGATAGCTTTAAAGACATCCTGCAGGAACTTATGGAAGCGGAACTGGATGCTACTCTTGGTTATGAAAAGAACCAAAAGGGTGATCTGGAAACTTCCAACAAACGGAATGGGCATTCACCCAAGAATCTAAAGAGTCAGTTTGGCGAATTTCAGATTGATGTTCCCAGGGACAGAAATGGGGAGTTTGAATCGAAAATTATCCCAAAGTATCAACGAGATATTTCCGGTATCGAAGAAAAAGTCATCTCGCTTTATGCAAGGGGAATGAGTACACGGGATATCCATGACCAGTTACAGGACCTTTACGGAATTGAAATTTCTGCTGAGATGGTCAGCAAGATCACTGACAGACTGCTTCCCGAAATCAAGGAGTGGCAGTCCCGACCGCTAAACCCAATCTATCCGTTTGTTTTTATGGATTGTATTCACTACAAAGTAAGGGATGAGGGCAGGATTCTCAGCCGTGCTGCATATATTGTTCTGGGCGTTACCATGGATGGATATAAAGATATTCTCAGCATAACTGTGGGTGCAAATGAATCTTCAAAGTTCTGGCTCGGAATGCTCAATGACCTGAAAAACCGTGGTGTACAGGATGTATTGTTTTTCTGCGTTGATGGTCTGCCTGGCTTTAAAGAAGCAATTCAGGCTGTATTCCCACAGGCTCAAATACAGAGATGTGTGATCCACATGCTGCGCAATTCATTTAAATATGTAAATTATAATGATCTCAAAAAATTCTCTTCTGATTTTAAAAGCGTCTACAATGCACCCAATGAAACTGCTGCTCTGGCACAGCTGGAGTCTGTTAAGGAAAAATGGGGAAAGAAGTATCCTTATGCAATCAGCAACTGGGAAAACAACTGGGATGACGTATGCTCATTTTTTCAATTTTCCGGGGATATCCGCCGAATAATGTACACGACTTATACCGATAAAAAGACTATGTCGATATTTTGTAGAATCCCAATAAATAAAGGAATTCCCCAAAAAATATCGGCATAGTTTTTTGGGTGATGTATCATTCTTATAAAGGAGGTGCATCACAATGCAAGAAGAAACTAAATTAGAAAAAATCATACAACTCACATTAGAGTCTCTACAAAAACAGGAATATAGTACTGAAACGCTTCTGCGCTATAAACAGAAATTTAATGCTCTTAACTCATTTGCACAATGCAGGGGAATTTCTGTACCATCCGATGAGCTGTTTCAGGAATATCTCAGTGACAACAAAAACAAGTACACAGGAGAATACTCTGTTCTTAAGGAACGCCAACGGATTAGGGTTGTTAACCTTATCAAATCCTATATTACTAACGGTGAAGCGGATACTTCGAGGAAAAAGGGGAAATCTGCCTGTGACTGTATACAAACAGAACAATTCAAAAAAGAACTGGATAGGTTTATTGCACTCTTAGAAGAAGAAACACTCCAGCCTAATACTATCTGTACCTACAAAAGAATTGTTGCATATCTTTTGATCTATTGTGAGAAGAAAGCATATCGGTCGATCAATGAACTGGTTTCTGGTGACATCAGAAATTTCATCTTATATCTTTATGAGCAGGGTTATTTTAAACCAAATACCATCACAAGCGGTCTGTCAGGTCTAAAAAGATTCCTGTCACTTCATCCTGCTATAGAACATTTCATAATGGAGCTTCCGTCCCGTCTGCCCCGCGAACGCAAGATCATAGAAATCTATAGCGAACCGGAGACCAATGCCATAAACAAAATACTGTCGGATGGAGATCTTACCAAACGGGATAAAGCTATTTGCCTCTTATTGTTGGAAACAGGATTGCGAGCAGTTGATGTCTGTAACATCAAGCTTTCTGATATTGACTGGATAAAAGATGTCATCTATATAAAACAGCAAAAAACCGGAGTGGTTCTAAACATCCCACTTCAAAAGTCCTATGGTAATGCCATTGTTGATTATATACTGAATGAGCGGCCAGAATGTAATTCTAAATATCTTTTTGTCAGAGAGTTGGCACCATTTATACGCTTAAATGGAGAACGTTCTTCCATCAGGGTTGTCGTCTTAA
>JAZUCP010000066.1:0-22641 GCA_045639165.1 Acetatifactor sp.
TTCTTCCTTTGTGAAGATTTCTTCCAATGCAGCTCTGTCCAGGATGTCAGCCTTATAAAAAGGAACTGCCTTTCCGGTAATGGCTGCAACTCTTTCCAATGATTTTTCACTGGAATTGGATAAATTATCCATTACAACCACATCATAACCTGCATTCTGTAATTCTACTACGGTGTGGCTGCCGATGTATCCGGCACCACCTGTTACTAAAATTTTCATGTACACTACCTCCTGTCGCCTTTATGTCTGAAATAACTCTGTTTATAATACTACACCATTTTCCTGCAGCAGTGCTCTTGCACTTTCTACGGAATCGATGCCCGTTTTATTCTTGATGGGTGCAAACTCTTTGTTTCGCTCGATTTCAAAAGGAAGACAGCTATCCAGCAGGTGGATCATGTCTAAGATCAATGACTCGTACTTGTATCCGTTGGGCGCTTCCGGTTTTACCAATTCTCCCTCTTCATTCAGATAAGGAATCTTCTTTTCTACAATATGTAAAGGCATTTTGCCATCCATTAAGCCTTCCAGATCTGCTACCTTAAACAAATAGTTTAAGATTACGCCAAAGTTATAGGCAGGATCTCCTTTTGCATCCTTTGCTGTCATTAATTCCTCTGTCAATTCGTAATATTCCACAATAGAAGGTCTTCCGTCCTCCAGACAGATCACGCCTACCTTTTCATCCGGTGCGTTCTTGCGAACCACCTTAGCTCCTACAGCCACATTCTTTTCAATAGTAGCTCCGATAAATACAGGATCTGCGATCCGCTGCAGCACATTATCCACTGCAAAGGCATTCAGCCATTCAATTCCCTTTTCATGGATCACATCCAAAAGTCCGCTGTTCTTTAACGAGCTAAACCAGCCTCCATTACCATTTGGAGAAGTAGACAACTTGCCTTTCTCTTCCAGATAAATCTTTCCACTATAATCCGTCGCAGCAGCCATATCCTGCTTAAAGAAATGAATATACTCTCCGTTATATCCGAAATAATTCTTCTCTTTCAGGAATTTAATGGTTGCCTCATTGTTCTTATCACTTGTCATGATGAACCAGTGAATCCAACAGCCTGCCTGCTTTACCACATCCATCATATTATTCACCAGACATTCGAAGATATATAAGTCTCTGGTCAGACCGATGTTGTACATACCTTTGGGATCATCTGAACCCAGTCTGGTTCCCATGCCGCCGGCCAGAAGAACAGCCGCAACCTTACCCTGACGGATCGCCTCAATACCAGTCTGCGTAAAGCTTGCTTTATTTTCTTCAATCTCCGGCAATTCCATTGCTGCCAGCGGAGAAATCACTCCCTTTTGTGTCAATGCCTCAATATCCTTACATGCAGCCAGGATACTCATATCTGTTTCCTCAATCTGCAGCAGTAATGCTTCCTGCCCCTCTGCTGAAAGCTCATCATAATATTTCAGCACATGTCCCTGTTCATACTTTGCCAGTTTTTCTTTTGCCTGTTCCAGTGTCATATTTTACCTCTTTTCTGCATTTCACAAGCCTGCTTGTGAAACTGCGTTAATTTGCTCCTATTGTAGCAGAATCCATTGACCCAAAGAATATGAATTTGGCTCATGTTTATTACAGTTTAGCTCATTTTGTAAAATTTTACAATTCCAGATCTGCAAAAAAATCATGATATCCGATATGTGTATCCTGATATCTGAGAAAAATAGCCTTCATTTCCGCATGTTCCTCTCCGATATCCAGTAAAATTCCGTCCAGATTGCCTTCATCCGCACAGCCCAGATCCAGAAACAACTGTATTCTCTCCAAATCGTCGTAATATTCCTGCAAAAGTGTCTGCCAGGTTTCTTCACTCTCACATCCCTTGGTATGGTTCTTTAAATATCCTTCCAGATAGGCTCTGGTCTCGGCGGCAATTCCTATGGGATTTAACAATCGCAGCATAGCCAGTCTGACTTTATACTTTCGCTTGTTTCTGATAAAATTCCCCACATCTGTACTGCCGTAATCTTCCTCTCCGCAAAGGACCTGGTTCTGATAGCCATCCATATCCTCTGCCTGCATCACGGTCAGCACTCTGGCATCCCATTTCTGCAACCATTCCTGACTTCCCATATGCTTCGTATCCAACAAATAATGTGCATCCAGATCGGTCACTGCGGCAGCCAGAAGATGCCCTGTCTCCTTGGACCACCCTCGGCTTTCCAACAGTGTAAGCTTACTGCATTCCAAGAACAAAGCTCGCCCCACCATCAGCTCACCGGAGGGGATACAGACACTTTCCAGATTGCTGCAGTAAGCAAATGCCCAGTCATCTATAAAAGTCACTGTTTCCGGCAAAACAACATGTTTCAACGTCTTTCTGCTTAAAAATGCCTTTTTATCGATTCCCACAACCGGCTTATTTTCGATTCGCTCCGGAATCTCTACCCGCAGGATTCGTCCCGAAAAACCGGTAATCACTACCCCATTGCCCTTTTCCACATAGGTCAGTGAATACCCTTGCCCTGTATATTCTTTTTCTTTTATCATATCAGCTCCTTATTATAGCTGGAGTCCGGCAATCTGGGATTTGATATCGTCCTGCCGTTCGGTCAGCATTAATTCCCGATTGTGACGCTGGTAATCAGGACTTCCAAAGGTTGCAATAAACTGACTTGCCCAGGTATTTACAGTTAACTCTGTAACCAGAATCAGCATCTCATTGCCCTCTTCAAAGGCATTTTCCACAAATACAAAAAGGTGATGTAATTCCTTGCCGGTCCTATCCGTATCTGCTTTCATATTTCCCACCGCTGCATCGAATCTGGCTTTTAACAAAACAAAAGCTTCCTTGCCATCCGTAACAGATCCGGTGTATATTTCTCTTCTTGCTTCCTGCAAGAAACGAAGCACCCATTTGAATTTCTTGCGTTCTTCCTTGGATAATGCATTGGATCTTTCCAGTCCAAGCATCTGCTTTTTCTTCTTCTCCTCCAGTTCCTCTACAAAGGCTGCACATTCCGTTGCAGTCATGTTTTGAGCACTATTTTTCACTGCCACCAGAAGGGATCTTACCTCTGTAAGGCAGGCTGCCTGCTCCATTACCGTACGCATATCTGCCAGACATCTGTCCAGAAGCATTCCCAAAAGAGAGAGTCTCTCATCAAAAGCCGCCGCTTTTGCACGCTTCAATGCCTGCTCGGAAGCTTTACCTTCCAGAATCTCTTCTATGCGATAATCCTTTTTATACTTGTTGTACAGGTCATAATAAGCGGTAAATTCCTTTACAATTCTGTCATTTCGAATATACTGACCTACCAGACTTTCATCCACCGGCAGCTTTTCTTCTTCGTAGTGATGAAGGATTTCTGACAGATCTTCCCATCCTCTGGCAGTCACATAGCTTCTGCCCTTCATGGTCATTTCCATATGGTAGAAATGTTCCTTTTTCAGATCCAGATAATTCAATATGGCATTGTGAATCTGCATCTCCTGGGCATATTCCTTCCAGATACGATAATCCGGCTCCACCTCCAAAAGCTTAAGTCTGTCCATGGTTACCACATCGAATTCCCGTACAGATTTATTATACTCCGGAGGATTTCCCGCTGTCACAATCACCCAGCCATCGGGTACCCGGTGACGGCCAAATACCTTATACTGCAAAAACTGAAGCATGGAAGGCGCCAGGGTCTCGGACACACAGTTAATCTCATCCAAAAACAGAATTCCTTCCTTGAGCCCACCCTCTTCCATGGTTTCATAAATGGACGCAATGATCTCACTCATGGTATATTCGGAAATATCAAATTCTTCTCCCCCATATACCTTATGGGCGATAAAGGGCAGTCCCAGTGCGGACTGTCTGGTATGATGAGTCATGGAGTAAGATACCAGTGCGATCCCCATCTCCTGAGCGATCTGCTCCATAATGGCAGTCTTACCGATACCGGGAGCTCCCAGCAAAAAGATGGGTCTTTGGCGAACCACCGGGATGCAATACTCCCCAAACTCGTCCTTCTTCAAATAAATATTGACTGAATTTTTTATATATTCCTTTGCCTGTTTTATATTCATAATGTACTTTCCTCCAAAATCACCTTCATACTCCAGGGTGGTACCGGAGCCCGGTACTCATCCTCATCCAGAAAAGCAAAGATCACATCATAGGGCGGCATCTGCTCCGGATAAATCCCGTAGCCGTCCGTAAAATAGATCAATCCCTTCAGATTCTCAAAATCCCCCTGCTCTTTTAACCGATTCACATGCTCAAATACCGGGCGAAAATCTGTGGTGCCGAATCCGGTCAGCTTACCGTTTTTGATAAAGGTTTCAAATTCCTCTTGGTTTGTGATCTTTGTATCCTTTTGCACTTCACTGTCACATTGAATAATGTGCACATTGATTTTTGTAAAAAAATTCTCCGTTCCCTTTAAAATGGAATAGGTCTTATTTAGAAAAGCTTTTACCAATTCTCCTCGGCAGGATGCGGAGGTATCAATGGCTATCACAAATTCCTTGACCTTTTTATTCTCCCTGTATTCCAGAGGCTCAATCAGGGGCATATTACCGTAATGTTCCAGCCCATAGGTATAATAAATATAATCAAATTCATCCTCATTGACGGATATATCTTCCCCCATCACCGTAAACCGGCGCAGAATCTCACTGTAATCATAACGGTCCTTTGTGGCTTCTCCCAGATTCTTCTCCAGACTTTCCGTATTAGATTTTGACTTTGTAAAGCTTTTCAAATCCGCCTTGATTCGCTCACTGATTCTTTGCCACTGCTTTTGGTTGACTTCAAAATTCTCCTGAGGTTCCCACAAATGATGACTGTCCCGGAAAAACAATCTGTGAATCTCCTGTTTTTCTCTCACAGATACCCCTTGCAGACGCATATACCGATATATTTTTTCCGCAGTTAACCCGCCTGCATCTTCCTTCCAGACCTTCAGCTTCATCTCTGCCTCCGGATCTGTCTCCAATGTAACCATGGGCAGCTTCATCTCAATAATGGTGTTTTCCACCGCCATATCCACTGCCATATTCCACAATTCTCGCTCCACCTTATCATATTGAAAGCTATGATAAAAAATACAATGCAGCAAAATATGAAACAGGGCTCTGGTCACCCGTTTGGGCTCTGCCTGATATTCCTTTAAAATATAGCGACTGTCATAAAAAACCGTTCTGCCATCCGTCGCCACCACTCCCGTAGGACCGGCATCCCGGAACTGAAGATCCGCCAGTGCAATATCCAGAAAACGTAAAGCAACCAGGATATTGTCCCTTGAAAGAGCCAATACCTGGTTCGCCAGTTTTTGTATTTTCATTTCCTGTTCGGATAATTTATTCTTTTCCTTTACCATGCAGCTGCATTTCCTTCCAGTCCTTTATGTAAATATAGTGTACTGGATAAATGGATTTTACGCAAGAGTGGAGTTATTCCTTGTTTGATTGTGGTATTGGAACGATCTGCAATGTATATCCCAGAGACGTTAACACTCTCAGCAAACTATCCAGTTGAGGTGAATGGGCAGCAGATTCCATACGAGCAATGGTTGGTTGCTTCACATGGCATTGCTCTGCTAACTGTGCCTGAGTCCATCCTTTCTCCTCTCTGATCTCTACCATAGTTTTGATCAACTGTTTCTCCATTGCAATAAGACATTCATCTTCTGATGTCAGATGCAATTCATTTCTTACCTCTTTCCATGTAGCCATGTTACTGTCTCCTTTCCAAATAATCTTGCAAGTTTCTTTTTGCTTTCTCAATTTCTCTCTTGGGAGTTTTTTTTGTTTTCTTCATGAAATGATGTAGTACTGTTCTTCCTTTCTCAATTATAACATATTTGTTATTTTTTACAATAACAAATATGTATTTTTAAAATTATTTTTATTTATTCACAAATATCTCCTAGTGTCCCAAAGCTATACCCCATCTCTTCCCATTTTGTCAGCAGCTCATCCAGTATCTCACCGTTGGTTTTTGAAGTGTTGTGCAACAGCACAATGGCTCCCGGGTGGACTCTGGAAAGAAGCTTATCAAACGCCTCCTGATGGCTGGGTTGCTTATCTACATTCCAATCCACATAGGCAAGACTCCAGAAAAATGTCTTGTAGCCCATGTCTTTTGCCATCTGCAGGTTCTGCTGACTATATTTACCTTGGGGTGGGCGGTAGTACAGTGGCATATCTTCGCCGATAATTTCTTTATAAAGATCAGCTACTGCATCCATTTCCTTTTGAAAGGACGCCTGATCTGAAATCTTAGACATATCCGGGTGATGGTAAGTGTGATTTCCCACCGTATGCCCGTCGTTTACCATTTGTTTCACCATTTCCGGAGCCGATTCCAGATAATGCCCAACCACAAAAAAAGTCGCCTGTACATTGTGTTTTTTTAACGCACTCAGAATAGCTTCTGTATTACCATTTTCATATCCACAGTCAAAGGTCAGATATAATATCTTCTCTTTTTCTGAAGGTGCGATAAACCAAGCATCATATTTTTCCAATTCCTGTGCTGAAGCATTTCCTGTTGGTCTGGTTCCCTCTGCACCAAATCCCAGCCCCCAGTTTTCTGTGGCTAATATTTTACCGCCGGTAGGCAGGTATTCCTCTTTCATATCCCGGATCAATCCACCCACGATGAACATGGCGATCAAAAACAGAAGGGTAATGATTATTTTTTTCTTTCTCCACATTTGTCTGTTATTCCTCAGTTTCTACACTTTCTTTTCTGCCAAATATGTCTGGCTCTCTTGATTGGCTATTGGCTCCGAGGGTATTTTGAATGACATTTCAAGAAAAATACCCCATTTTCATGAAAAAAACACGAAAAACACCTGCATAAGGGCATATGACCTTACAACACATGAACTATACCCCGTCAAATAGATTTTACAGGGTATTTGGAGTCTAAACCGTTCAATCATACCCTTGCACACTTTTTAATATGTACCCTTGACACAGATACACTTTAAAACTTAAGTAAATATCTCTCCAAGATACTATTCCCGGACATACTATTCGGAAAAGGAAGTTTTTTTACAATTATATGAAACATTTCCTTAAATTTATGTATTTACACCCTTGCAGAAAATATTTCGTTCGGTTATAATGAGTATATTATTAGAAAATTGTTGATTCAATAATAGGAGGTAAAGATGATCACATCTAACACAGACATTGATCTCGCTAAACGAATCCGCCAAATCCGTATTGACAATCATCTCACTCAGGATCAGGTTGCTAAAGCTCTTGACGCAACCCCCGGTTATATCTGCAACGTGGAAAACGGAAGAACGGCTATGTCTCTTCGTATGCTCGTATATTTTGCAAAGCTGACCAATACTACTCTGGATTCCCTGGTAGGCAGCATGGACAGCTCATACAGAGCGACTGCCCTTGACAATGAAATCATGGGTCTGATCGGTTCATTCACTGATTCAGAAAAAATCAAATTGATCGAGACATTAAAAATTTGGAAGGATTAATATAATCCTTCTTTTTTTAAAAAAATACAAATTCCCTACATTTTCCCCTTGTAATTTCTGATTTTTTATATATAATATTACGAGGATTTTAAAGGAGGAGACAAATAATGCCAAAAAGAACAGACATTAATAAAGTACTGATCATCGGCTCCGGCCCTATCATTATCGGTCAGGCATGTGAATTCGATTATTCCGGTACCCAGGCTTGTAAAGCCCTTCGTAAGTTAGGTTATGAAATCGTATTGGTGAATTCCAATCCTGCAACCATCATGACAGACCCTGAAACTGCTGATGTTACCTATATTGAGCCGCTTAATGTAGAGCGTCTTGAACAGATCATCGCCAAGGAACGTCCTGATGCACTGCTGCCCAATCTTGGCGGACAGTCTGCACTGAATCTTTGTTCAGAGTTGAACAATGCAGGTATTCTTGAAAAATATAATGTACAGGTTATCGGCGTTCAGGTAGATGCTATCGAACGTGGTGAAGACCGTGTAGAATTTAAAAAAGCCATGGATGCTCTTGGTATCGAAATGGCTCGCAGTGAGGTTGCTTATTCTGTAGAAGAAGCACTTGCTATTGCTGATCGCTTAAACTACCCTGTAGTTCTTCGTCCTGCTTATACCATGGGCGGCGTTGGCGGCGGTCTGGTTTATAATAAAGAAGAATTAAAAACTGTTTGTGCACGTGGACTTCAGGCCAGCCTGGTAGGACAGGTTCTTGTAGAAGAATCTATTTTGGGTTGGGAAGAGTTGGAAGTAGAAGTTGTTCGTGACGCAGACAACAATATGATCACCGTATGTTTTATCGAGAACATCGATCCTTTGGGTGTTCACACCGGTGACTCCTTCTGTTCCGCTCCTATGCTGACGATTTCTAAAGAATGTCAGGCTCGTTTAAAAGAGCAGGCATTTAAGATTGTAGAATCCGTACAGGTTATCGGCGGTACCAATGTTCAGTTTGCACATGATCCTGTTTCAGACAGAATCATTGTTATCGAAATCAATCCCCGTACCTCACGTTCCTCTGCCCTTGCTTCCAAAGCAACCGGTTTCCCTATCGCACTTGTTTCTGCGATGCTGGCAGCAGGACTGACCTTAAAAGATATTCCTTGCGGTAAGTATGGCACACTTGATAAATACGAACCGGACGGAGATTATGTGGTAATCAAGTTCGCTCGTTGGGCATTTGAAAAGTTCAAAGGCGTGGAAGACAAGCTGGGTACTCAGATGAGAGCCGTTGGTGAAGTTATGAGTATCGGTAAGAACTATAAAGAAGCTTTCCAGAAAGCAATCCGAAGCCTTGAAAATGGCCGTTATGGTCTTGGCCATGCTAAGGATTTTGATACCTTGACCAAGGAACAGTTATTAAAGAAACTGATCACTGCTTCCAGTGAACGTCATTTTGTAATGTACGAAGCACTGAGAAAAGGTGCAACCGTTGAAGAAATCCATGAACTGACCAAGGTAAAGCATTACTTTATCGAACAGATGAAGGAGTTGGTTGAGGAAGAAGAAGCGATCCTGAAATTTAAGGGCTCCCTTCCTGAAGATGCACTCTTAATCCAGGCTAAGAAGGATGGATTCTCTGATAAATATTTAAGCCAGCTGCTGGCAATTCCGGAAGCAGATATCCGGGGTAGACGTATTGAACTGGGTGTTGTAGAAAACTGGGAAGGTGTTCACGTAAGCGGTACGGAAGATAACGCTTACTACTACTCAACCTATAATGGAGAAGACAAGAACCCTATCAGCACAGACAGACCTAAGGTTATGATTCTGGGCGGCGGTCCTAACCGTATCGGACAGGGTATCGAATTCGACTATTGTTGTGTACATGCTGCACTTGCATTGAAGAAGCTGGGCTTTGAAACTATCATTGTTAACTGTAACCCTGAAACGGTTTCAACCGACTATGATACTTCTGACAAGCTTTACTTTGAACCTCTGACACTGGAAGATGTTTTAAGTATTTACAATAAAGAAAAGCCTCTGGGCGTGATCGCACAGTTCGGTGGACAGACTCCTCTGAATCTGGCTGCAGATCTGGAAAAGAACGGCGTGAAGATCCTGGGTACTTCTCCTGCAGTTATCGACCTTGCAGAAGACCGTGATCTGTTCCGCGAAATGATGGACAAGCTGGAAATCCCTATGCCGGAATCCGGAATGGCTGTTAATGTAGAAGAGGCTCTTGAGATCGCTCACAAGATCGGCTACCCTACCATGGTTCGTCCTTCCTACGTTCTCGGCGGCCGGGGTATGGAAGTGGTTTACGATGACGAAAGCATGATCAACTATATGAATGCAGCAGTTGGTGTGACTCCTGACAGACCGATCCTGATCGACAGATTTTTAAATCACGCATTAGAGTGTGAAGCGGATGCGATCAGCGATGGTACTCATGCATTTGTACCTGCAGTTATGGAACACATTGAGCTTGCAGGTGTTCACTCCGGTGACTCCGCATGTATCATTCCTTCTGCTCACATTACAGAAGAAAACCTGGCAACCATCAAGGATTACACCAGAAGAATTGCCGAAGAAATGCATGTAAAAGGTCTTATGAACATGCAGTACGCAATTGAAAATGGTAAAGTATATGTGCTGGAAGCAAATCCTCGTGCATCCCGTACCGTTCCTCTGGTATCCAAGGTATGTAATATCCGCATGGTTCCATTGGCAACTGATATCATTACTTCAGAACTGACCGGAAGACCTTCACCTGTTCCAACCTTGAAAGAACAGTATATTCCTAACTACGGTGTGAAGGAAGCGGAATTCCCGTTCAATATGTTCCCTGAAGTAGACCCTCTGCTTGGTCCTGAAATGCGTTCTACCGGTGAAGTATTAGGTTTATCCTCTTCCTACGGTGAAGCATTCTATAAGGCTCAGGAAGCAACCCAGTCCAAACTTCCTCTGGGAGGTACTGTACTGATCTCTGTAAACCGCAAGGATAAAGAAGAAATCGTGGAAGTCGCTCAGATGCTTCACGAAGACGGTTTCCACATCCTGGCAACCGGCGGCAACTGCGACGCTCTGAATTCAGCCGGTATTCCTGCAGAAAGAGTTAAGAAATTATCTGAAGGACGTCCTAATGTTCTTGACCTTATCACCAACGGTAAGGTGGATATGATCATCAACTCTCCTGCCGGCAAGGACAGTGCAAATGATGACAGCTACCTGCGTAAAGCTGCTATCAAAGGCAAGATCCCTTATATGACTACTATTGCTGCTGCTAAGGCAACCGCAGAAGGTATCCGCTATGTAAAAGCAAACACCGATAGTCCTGTGAAATCATTGCAGGAGCTGCATAGTGAGATTCGCGATAAATAAGAAATAGTTTGTCGACCTGTAATTTTTAGTTAAAATGTCCGGAAGAGAGCGCATTAGCTGTTTCACGTACGCCGGAGAAAAAGCATTTACCTTGAAAATAAATGCCGTTTGTCGAACACAAGTGTTCGCAACCGTCACATATTTTCAAGGTATCTGTCTTTTTATACGGTGTACTTAGAAAAACTAATGCGCTCTCTTCCTGCTCTTTGAACAAAATTACAGCTCGACAAACTATATCGCTAATTACCTGTACTGCACAGCATGTCTTTAGTTGGGGAGATCAGTTTTCCATCTTTGATGAGTCCGGTCGGGAAAGGTATTACGTAGAAGGCGAGATTCTTTCTTTTGGTAAGAAGCTGCATTTGTATGACTTGCAAGGGGCAGAGCTTGCATTTATCCGACAGGAGTTGTTTACATTCCTGCCTAAATATTTGATTTCCAGAAATGACACCGACATAGCTGAGGTTGTGAAAGAATTTACCTTCTTTAAGCATGAATACAGTGTACATGGATTGGGTTGGCAGGTTCATGGTGATTTTTGGGATCATGAGTACGAAATCACAAATGGCGGTTCTCCGGTTGCCTCCGTTTCTAAGGAATGGATGACATGGGGAGATTCCTATGAGATCCGCATTTCGGAAGGTGTAAATGAAATTGATGCACTGGCAGTGGTCCTTGTGATCGATGCATGTATCGAAGCAGAACGAAGGAATTAATATTAAGTAAATAGTAATGCATTAGTCCCGGAAATTCCACTTGTTCAAAACGAAGCAAGTGGCATTTCCGGGACTTTAATATTACTCTTTAATCAACTTCTTAACCCACTTCCCATAATTCACCTTTATAAATGCAGGGACACATTTAAATACCTGGTCCGCATTCAGGCAGCACACCACCACAATGGGTGATGCCTCCACTACAAAAGCCATAAAGAAGGATAATGGGATCACGATGCACCAGATGCTGATCAAATCAAGCTTTACTACATACATGGGGCTTCCGCCGCCTTTGATAATGCCGCAGTTTGTAGGCATCTGGTAGGACATGGTCATACAGATCACACTTAATATGATCAGGAATGCATTGGCCATTTCCTTGGTATCCGCCGAAAGATCATATAGTGACAGTACCGGTACACGAATCACAAACAAGATACATCCGGCTATCACACCGATGACTACAAATAATATCTGCAAGGTCTTGGCGTATTCTTTGACCTTTGCCATATTGCCCTCTCCAATGGTCTTTCCGATAATAACAGAAGCCGTAGCACATGCCCCCACAGCCGTGGATTTCACCAGTAGGAATAGGGTAGAAGCCATACTGTTGGCTGCAATGGCAGCCGCTGTCATATGACCCAGGATCACCGTCTGAAGGGCTGTATTTAATCCCCATAGCGCCTGAACTACCAGCACCGGAAGGGTAACCTTAAAATACTCCTTGCCCATACTCCAATCCACAGGTGCCAGATACTCCTTCAATCGAAGCTTCAGCTTCCCGTCCTTCACGACCACATACCAGATGCAGACGCTACATTCCACAATTCGTGCCACCAGGGTTCCGATAGCAGCTCCTCTGACGCCCATTTGGGGCATTCCAAAGCGTCCATATATCAAGACATAATTTATACTGCAGTTAATACAAAAAGCCAGCATGGACAGATATAAGGCGATCTTAACCGTCTCCACACTTCGCATAGCAGCCAGCAAGAGAATCGTCACCGCAAAGAAGAAATAACTAAAGCGTATGATTTTCATATACTCCACTGCTTCGCCGATAATGGCTCCGTCCGTAGTAAACAATCCTGCAATCTGTCCTGGCAAAAAACTGATGGCTGAGAACAATAATATGGCTGCTGTCAGACCTGCTTTCATAGCTATGGCTGCAATCTTCTTGATGGGGGCTGTCTGCCTGTCTCCCCAATACTGACTGCAGAACATTACCATTCCGTCTCCCAGTGCCATCAAAATCTGCTGATACACAAACTGAATCTGATTTACAACAGCCACACCGGACAAGGCAGTTTCACTGTAAGCTCCCAGCATCACATTATCCACCAGATTCACACTGATGGTTACGATATTCTGAAGCACTAATGCAATATATAACTTAAAAAAATTCCTATAAAAATTTCGATCCTTTGTTAACAACATATACCTCTACTCATTAGGAGCCTGATAAAATCTTCCGTACAACTGCTCCGTCTTCATTACATTCACAAATGCCTGGGGATCAATCTCCTTTACCCGGGCTGCCACCTTTTTACTTTCCGCACTGGATACCACGGAATAAATAACGGATCTTTCAACTTTCTTAAAAGAACCCTCTCCTTTCATAATGGTAGCTCCATGGTGGCTGATCTTGTAAATTTCTTCGCACACTTCCCTGGGCTTATCCGTTACAACCAGCAATGTCTCCTGCTGATATTTTTTATAAAGAAGGTGCAGAATCTGTGTTGATACATACTGATAAATGATAGAATACAAAGCTTTATCCCAACCAAATAATAATCCGGCAATGGACAAAATGATCATATTCAGTCCAAGGATCAGATTAAAGCTGTCCACCCCTTTTTTCTGGGACAAGTAGATGGACAAAAAGTCCGTACCCCCGGTGGAAGTATTGACTCTGAGGCAAAGGCTGATCACAAAGCCATTGATAATACCGCCGAAAATACTGATCAACAGGGTATCATATGTAACAACATACCCCGGTATCAGGTCCGTTAAGATATTGGTCAAAAAGATCATCAGGCAGGAATATGCTGTAAACTTCTTACCCACAAACCGGAATCCAATATAAATTGGCAATGCATTCAGCACCAGATTCACCGCTGTATAAGGAATGGTAATATCAAAAAACATCTCCGCCGCACGCTGTATCAGAATGGTCAGACCTGTTGCTCCGCCCGGAAACAGATCTCCGGTACGGACAAAGGTCTTTATATTGGTTGCGTAAATCGTCGCCGCAATACATATGATCAATATTCTTTTTATATTATCTTTTGTGCTTTGATTCAACCCAGACATAACATCCCTCTTTATTTTTTCTGTATTCTTGCCAGAATTTCATCCACAATCGCAGACGCAACATCTTCCTTGCTCATGATGTCCATCTCTTTTACTTCATCCTTGGTGATCATGGTAACTACATTGGTATCCACACCAAAACCGGCTCCCGCCTGTTTTAAATTGTTGGCAACGATCATATCCAGATTCTTTTTCCACAGCTTCTTTTGGGAATTCTCAATCATGTTCTCTGTTTCCATGGAAAATCCGCAAAGGAACTGTTCCTTTTTATGATCTCCCAGATATCCTAGAATGTCCTGGGTTCTCTCCAGCGCGATGGACATATCTCCGTCCTTTTTCTTTACCTTCTCCTCTGCCGGATTGATAGGTCTGTAATCCGCTACTGCCGCAGCCTTGATCACAATATCCTGCTCATCGAAATCCTTTACAACTGCATCAAACATCTCCTGTGCAGAAGTAATATTTACTACTTTCACAAATTTCGGCGCCGGAATAGAGGTCCTTCCTGACACAAGTGTCACATTTGCGCCTCTGAGCATACAATTTTTCGCGATGGCATAACCCATCTTTCCGGTGGAATGATTGGAGATAAAACGCACCGGATCTATTTTCTCCATGGTAGGTCCGGCTGTCACCAGCACATTTTTGCCTACCATATCCTTTTCACAGGCGATCTCTCTTAAAATATATTCCAGCAAATCGGTTTCCGCAGGCATCTTTCCATCTCCCACATCACCGCAGGCAAGATATCCCTTTGCGGGAGCGATCACTTCATAATTGAATCTTCTTAATTTATCCAAATTGTCCTGAACAATGGGATTATGATACATATTAGTATTCATAGCCGGAGATACAATGATCTTACATCTGCAGGCCATAATGGTGGTGGTCAGCATATCATCCGCAATTCCATTGGCCAGCTTACCTATCACATTGGCGGATGCAGGTGCCAAAAGTACCACATCTGCCAGCTTAGCCAGGGACACATGCTCCACATTAAACTGGAAATTCCGATCAAAGGTATCCACCAGACATTTATTCCCGGTCAAGGTCTCAAAGGTAATCGGATTGATAAAATTTGTTGCATTCTTGGTCATCAACACATGCACATCACATTCCAGTTTTTTAAGCATACTTGCCAGATTTGCAATTTTATACGCAGCAATACTTCCGGTCACTCCCAGAAGCACTGTTTTTCCCTTTAAATTCATACAATATTCCTCTTTATTTTAAGTCCTTATTGCTTCTTAATTCTTCTTAATCCGAAGCAGTGCACCGCCTACCAGCAAGGTCAGAACACCGCCTACAAGGGCTTCCGGAATACCATTCCCTGCTACAATACCCAGGATGGCACCGGCTACCGCTTCTCCGGAGATGCCTTTCGCGATGGCAAACTCGTCCTTAAAGCAGAAATAAATCAGACTCATAACCAAAATCGTATTGGTCAAAGCACCGGAAATGCCTGCCGCTGTCAGGGCAATGGCTTTCTTCGCCTTTACCTTCTCCAGAAGCTTCAGTAACAAACGATACACGAAATAAGGCACGATACCCACCAGAATTCTTGGCAGCATCGCAATCACTACACTCCAGCCATTGCCCCCGATATTTCCCACTTGATAAAATGGTGAAAATGCAAATGACAATAAACTGGGATTGAAAGTGTTAATAATCAAGCTGGTCATTCCGAAGGTTGCCCCCAAAACAGCTCCCAGCTTTGGTCCCAAAATCACAGAACCGATAATTACCGGTACATGCACCATCGTAACCTTGATCACGATCAGGTTTATGTATCCGATATTGGGTACTGTGCTCATAATGATAATGATGGCCATGAACAGGCCTGTTAACACCATGTTAAAAGTTTTGTTTGATCTCATATTTTTTCCCTCCTGTTATCATTCCCTCCTCTGAGAGATACAATACAGCTATCGATGTCTAAAATAATTACAGTCCAAGTACTTCCTGTACCACTTCCACTCCATTACAGATGCAGTCCGGACAGGAACAAAGCATTTTACCGGTATCTACTCCCTTTAAATCTCTGCAGATGGTTGCTCCGCATTTTTCTTTGAAAGCTCCCAAAAGCTGCTTTGAGATCTGATATGTAGATGCCTTGGTTCCCGGATTTTCAAGATTGCCGTCACTGTTTTTAAATCCGGCCAGCATAATGGCTCCTGACAATGCACCGCAGGTTCCATCCATGCAGCCCATTCCTAATCCAAAGCCCTCACCTGCCTGGAAAAGCGTCTTTTCATCCACGCCTACTTCTTCGGCAAATGCACAAGCTACTGCCTGACAGCAATTAAACTTCTTATCATGCAATGCGATTGCAAGTTCTTTCTTATTCATTCGAATCCCCCCTTATACTTCAAAGTCCATACAAGACCTTGTTTTGGTAAACGGTCTTACTTTTGTATTTGCCACTTCTACATGCAGAGGATGAATAGCATATCCCTTTAATGCATCTTCATCTGTAAAAGTAGAATCCAGCATCACTTCTGCATTGGAGGATTCCAGGCATTCCACAACCACCTTGATGTCCACAAGTCCGGGAATCTGACCTACAAGTCCTTCTATCCCTTCCTTAATACCTGCTTTGATTGTTGCTTTTTCCTCCGCTGAAAATTCGTCCTTTAACTGCCATAAAATAATATGTTTTACCATGCTTTCCTCTTTTCTGCATTTCACAAGCCTGCTTGTGAAACTGCGTTTCATTTATCTTTCATTATACCTCAACTCTTTTGACATTTCAACTCCCCATGTCTGGCAAGGCGGTTAGAGCGTTGGAGAAGTATAAAAAACGAAGCTAACTAATTCACTTCCCCGCCTCGGGCAGGCAATGCATATGAGTGGTTCCCAGTACCCGGAAACCCTCCGCACAGCCTTTGAAGGATCTCAGGCCAAAATCCACAGCTCGCAATTTCAGATACAACCGGATGGATTCAGCCTCCTTGCAGCCTTTGGGAAACTGACTTTCATGGCAATCAAAGATGGACTGCATCTGCAGTTTTAGATAGCCTGAAGTTTTCACAAATCGATTGGGCTTGGCTGTCATATAGTAGGCCAGCGCCTGTACAGGTGCCTTTTGTGCTCCGTATCCGCTCATAATTCCTTCATACGCCGCAAAGTAGGAGATCTGTCTTGCCGCATTTCCCACATTCAGATGATCTGCATGGCACTCACTGGTAACACAAGAGTCCGGGGCAAAGATCATCTCCGGGCCGAATTCTCCCACGACTTTGGCAATCCCAACTATCAGATCCTTCTGCTCGTAGAAGCCACCGTCTTTCAGTTCCAGGAATCGCACGTCCTTTACGCCCAGCAGCTCTGCGGATTTTCTTGCCTCGTCTTTTCTCTTTTCGATCAAGTCCTGTCCCCGCAACAAGGTATTCCCTTCACCGAATCGTCCGTCCAGGCAGATCAGAAAGCAGATTTCCTTTCCCATGGCCGCTAATTTTGCCGCGGTAGCACCGGCTCCAATCTCAATATCATCGGGATGGGGACCGATAAACAGATACCGCTCAAAGGCTTCTACCTTGGGTACCGGAACTGCCAATTTTAAAATCACATTCGTCAAACCCATTTTACGCACCTATCTTGTCTCTTGCCGCGATTTCCTCACAGATACGCTGATACTCTGCTTCGTCCAGCTTATATTTCTTTTTGTACAGGAAATACGATGCCAGCATAAAAGCATAAGGAACGATGGTCATAAAGAACAGCAGTCCAAGAGTCTGTCCCTTATCCACACCGCTGATGACTCCGGCAATGGCATTTAATTTTTCCGCTTCCGTAATGGCTCCGCTGGCAGACATGCTCTCCAGATCGGAAATCTGATTGGTATAATTGGTCACACCAAAGATCATATAGCTGAGGGAAGTAATCACCACGATCAATGCGGATCCCATCTTGGTAATAAAAGGTCTCACAGATGCAATCAAAGCCTCATCACGAGTACCGTATTTGTACTCATTGTATTCAACCGTATTAATAATGGAGATCATCATCACCAGATAATAGCAGTACTGGCCAAAGTTGGACAACATATAGCCGATCACAAGGAGTATGAATGCAGCGCCGGACATGACACGCGATAAAAGCATCAATGCATAACCTACGGTAGAAATAATCGCCATGATTCCCATCAGCTTCTTGCGAGGTACTTTTCTGGAAATGGCCGGATAAAAGATCATTAAAAATGCAGTCGCAGACATACCCACAGTGGTAAAGAGAGAGTACAATCCCCCTTCATAGCCGAATTCAAAATAAATATAAGTTGAGCCGATACCGCCTACTACGATACCATTACCGATCTGCTGTAATAAAAAGATCAGGGAAATCCATAAAAGCTGGTCATTTCCTGCAAAGGTTTTCACAATCTTCTTAAAGCCCAAGGATCCTTTTGCAGCCTTGCCTGTTTCTCTTCTTTCTTTCACACCAAAAAGAGTAAAGCAGATGAATAAGGGGGATAAAATACTAATCACAATGGCGATCACACTATATGCCACATTTGCACTGCCGCCGATGGTAAGAGCACCTGTGGTAAGCATGGGAATCAGGATCGAAGCCAGAGTTCCGCCCACGCCGGCAAATAAGGTTGCTCTGGAGGTAAACTGATCCCTTGCAGATGCATCCGAACTTAAAGCCGGAATCATTCCCCAATATGAAATATCATGCATAGTATAAGCAATACTGAAAGAGAAGTAAAATACACCGAATAGAATGATAAAATCCCATCCCTTCAGACTGGTGGAAAAGACCACCGATACCACCAAAGAGGTGGATAAGATACCTGCCACCAGCCAGGGTTTAAATTTACCGAAGCGGGTTCTGGTGCTTTCAATAATATTCCCCATAAGAGGATCATTTAAGGCATCAAAGATACGAGCCGCCACCATAATGGCTGTTACTGCTCCAAGCTGTGCTGCTGTAAGTCCCTTGGTAAACAAAATATATGTCAGCAAAAAGTTGGTGACCAGACAATACACCATGTCTCGTCCCACCGTTCCCAGAGGGAACATGATTAAATTTTTCTTTCTGAGTTTCAGATCTTCCATAATGAACTTCTCCTTTCCTTAACAAATGATGAATCTAAGCTCGTATTCACCATCTACCGGATAGCAATACTGGGGCAAGGTTGCCGGTCCACAGCTTCCGGTTCCAATACCCATCTGAAAAGCGGATATTGTCACATATGTACCTGTTGTTTTTTCATCTTCCCGATGCTTCATCTGCAGAAGCTCCACATCCGAATAGGGCTTGATTCCCAGTTCAAAGGGCTTATCCACCGCATAAAACCGAACTTCCCTGTTTCCATCTGTCAGCTTTACATATCTGCAGTCACATCGGTTACCGCTTTCCTGGGGACGTATATTGGATTCTGTCATATCCGCCACAGAGCAGGAAACATAGTCTATCTGCGAATGATCCTTCATATCACAGTAGGATTCGCCATTTCTTCCCAGATATTCTACTGTCTGAAAGCTTTCATCCAGTCTGTATGCCTTGCCGAAGCGGGGCAGCTTGCCCTTTCCTTTGACACATCTGAGCCTGCTGGTAACTAAGATTCCCTGTTCACAGTTTTCATAAGTATCTTTGCAGATAAATTCCTGCTTTCTGCACCGTATCCTTGTCTCCACCTCCAGCCGATCGTCCTGTCTCTCCACAGAAAGAATCTCCTCCTTCTGTACCGTAAAATCATCCATTCGGCTGTTTAGGAAAAAGTCCTTATCATTGTCCGTAGAAGCTCTGAACAGGATGGTATAGGGCAGGGACGCCTCCAAAACCAGATCCTCCTTATTCAGTACAAATCCATTCTCTCCTACCTGCAAATCTTCTATGGAGACTTTTTTCTCCCCTGCTTCCACAGGCAGCTCCCAGGTCCGGAAGCTCTTGTACAAAATCTGTTCTTCGCCCATTATACGGTCCGTCTTTTTTTCAAAGATCCGGACTGTTACACAATTACTCTTTTGAGGCTGTGCCCCTTCTATTTCCACGATTCTTTTCGTCAGCGGCTTTACATCCACTTGACAGCTCAGTGTCCTTCCGTCAGAGAAGTTCCAGCATAGCTCATAACGATCTGTGTTGGTAAAGCTGTTGGTATTAAAGATCTCATAGCGGTTAGCTCCCACATGGCTGATCCTTAGCGGACGATATACATGTTTTACGATTTTTGCTCCGGTCGATGGAGTCCGGTCCGGATAAAAAATCCCATCCACACAGAAGTTTCCATCATGCTCCCATTCTCCATGATCGCCTCCATAGGTGTATGATCCATCTTCATGAAGTACTGCATGATCCACCATCTCCCAGACACATCCGCCCATCAGATTGTCATGTGCATAGATTTCCTGCCAGTATTCCTCCATAGCTCCCGGTCCCACACCCATTGCATGGGCATATTCACACATAAAATAGGGTCTGTTGTTCAACCGTTTTTCCCTTCTTGTGTGGGCAGCTACTGCGCGTACCTTCTTTAAGCTTGGATACATTTCACTTCCCACATCATAACATTTTCGGGAAGTATGAATCACGCTTTCGTAATGTACCGGCAATTTCGATACGGATTTCAACCAGGTGTACATCTTATCCGTATTGTGATATCCCCCTGCTTCATTTCCCAGACTCCACATAATTACAGCGGGATGCATCTTGTCCCTGCCATACATCCGCTGCGCCCGGTCCAAATACCTATCTTCCCAGGCCGGATCATGGGTTATACTGTTAAAATTCGGGGGCAACTGCTGTGAGAAAGCTCCATGAGTCTCAATATCCGCTTCATCCACCACATAAATACCCAGCTCATCACATAGTTCCAAAAGCAAAGGATCCGGCGGATAATGGGAGGTTCTGATGGTATCAATATTGTATTCCTTGCAAAGAATTACATCCCTCTCGATTTCATCCGGCGTCATGGTATAACCATTGGTGCAGCTGGTGTCGTGATGATTCACACCCCGAAGCTTTACCTTCTTTCCGTTGATCAAAAACACATCCCCTGCGATCTCCACTTTCTTAAATCCTACACGCTGTTTTACACAGGAAGTCTCTGTTTCAAAGTACAAATCATATAAAACCGGTTCTTCTGCATTCCACTCCCGAACCTTTAGATTTCGAAATACTGCCTTGGCCACTCCGTTGGTGGTTTTGATCCATTTACTTCGATGGAGTCCGTGTCCGGAAAGGGTAACATGCACGATTCCCTCTCCACTTAACTTCACCTTGGCAATTGCATCATACACAGCCGCCTCTTCCCAGACCACATCCTTCAGATCACCCACTTTACGGCTCTTAAAATCGATATCCAGCAGATCTGCCTCATCCATCTGATACAGCAGCACATCTCGAAAGATTCCATTGTTCCTGAACATATCCTGGCATTCCAGATAGGTCCCCGTACACCAGCGGCGTACCACCGCCAGCAATTCATTCTCCCCTTCCTTCAGGTAGGAAGTAATATCGAATTCCGCGGTGTTGTGACTGCCCTCCGAATAACCAACAAAGCTACCGTTTATGTAGAGATCCAGACAGCTTGCCACCCCTAAAAAGGAAAGGATATACATAAATTTCAGTTCCCGAAGCTGCAGCTTTTTCCGATACACTCCCACAAAATTATATTCCTCATGAGGCTGCTGCCATCTAGGCTTTACTCCATAATCCGATCCCACCCAGCAAAAGGTCTTCTCCACAGCCTCCTGGGTAGGAATGAACGGCGGCTTAAACGGAAACTGATACCGGGTATTCACATAAAAAGGCCTGTCATACCCTTGAAACTGCCAGCAGGAAGGTATCGTCAACTGTTCAAATTTCAGCTTATCCGTATCCAATACCTCCGGCAGATCCGATGGCTTTTCGTAGAATTTAAAATCCCAGCTTCCATTCAGACATTCCACCTTTCCGGACTGATACCGTTTTTCCTTCGGCTCTACCCGTTCCGCCCCTTCCTTACTCTCATAAGGAATAAAATAGCTTCTGGGAGCCAGCTTCCCAATCTCCATAATATCAAAACGATGATAATTTTCCTGATTGATCTGATATTTCAAACTTAATCCCTCCAAATCAAAATAACCCCAATACCATAAAAGGTATCAAGGTTATTATACAATATTTTGTCGGATTACACTATAACAAAGTTACCTCTCTTTATAAACAAAGTTTACTTATTCTCACTTCCCTTCTTGACTTCCCCACCGCAAGATTGTAGGATAAAAAAGAGATATAATTTTACTGAAAGCATGGGGGATTTTACCTGTGAAAAAGGATTTTACACAAGAAATGCAGGCTCTGCGTACTTCCACAAAACTGGTTATGATGCAGCTAAAGCAGACGAATTTGGGCCGGCATGATCATCATTTTTTTGAATTGGCTTATGTCACTTCCGGCACCTGTAAGCATACTTTAAATGGCACCGCCGGCAGGTTGCAGCCCGGCGATTACTTTTTTATTGATTATGGCAGTGTCCACAGCTATGAGCAGGTGCAGGATCTGGAGTTGATCAACTGCCTCTTTCTTCCGGAGTTTATTGATGAGACTCTGCAGGGATGCAAGTCTCTGAATGAACTGCTTCACACCTGCCTGCTCCGTTATCACCGTATGATCATCGGCGAGAACTGGGCGGATCGCATCTTTCACGATGAGGATGGTACTGTAGGCAGACTGCTTTCTGATATGGTGCAGGAGTATCGGCATCAAACCTTGGGAAGCGAGGATATTTTTCGGTGCAAGCTTACCGAAATCCTGATCCTTACATTACGGATGCTGATAAAACCCCAGCGGCCAGTTTCCGATTCTACCATCATTGGGGAGGTCATCCA
>JAZUCP010000067.1:0-4437 GCA_045639165.1 Acetatifactor sp.
TTCTTTTAAGATCACGAGGCCTGCACTCAGTGCCAGTCCTACCATGGCTAAAAGCGCAGTGATCTTCAGCACATTTGGCGATACAGGATCTTCTCCTACTTCCACGTCACTGACCACCTTGCAGGAACCTGCTTCCACTGCATCCACGATTTTAGCCGGCGCAATCTTGGTGATCTGTTCAATTATTTTGCCCGCTACTTGAGGATCCTCGTGGGTAACTACTACTTCCATAACAGGTGTTGAATTCAAGCTAGACACTTCCACGCTCTCTGCCAGATCTTCATACTCCATATCCAGAGCCAGTTTGTCGATAACCGCATTTAACACGCGATTACTCTTGATAACGATGGCATAGGTATCTACCATATTTCTTGCAGAGGCAATATTATCGGAAGTAATATTAGCTCCCCCCTCTGCTCTGGTATTCACGATCATATTTACGGATGCTTCATATTTAGGTGTCATTAAAAATTTACTACCAACAAAGCCAATCATTGCGAACAGCACTGTACAGACAGCGATCCACACAATGCTCTTTTTAACCGCTTGAAAAAGCTCTAATAGGTCAATCTCGAGTTCCATTTCTCTATCTTCCATTCTCTTTTCTCCTTGCGTTCCTGTTCCTCATTTTCCTTTGTTTCATCTATTTTCTCAGTTCTACACTGCACCGTTCTTCTTTACTACCGTCAGTATGGTCTTTAGCAAGATCTTAATATCCAGTCCAAAATTCCACTCTGTGATATACTTGGTGTCCAACTTTACCACTTCTTCGAAGTCCGTAATGCTGCTTCTGCCGCTCACCTGCCACATGCCGGTGAGGCCGGGGCGAAAGGCCAGGCGTGCGTGGTGATGGAGGTCGTAGGACTCCCATTCATCCACAGTAGGCGGACGAGTTCCCACCAGACTCATATCCCCCTTCAATATGTTGAACATCTGGGGGAATTCGTCCAAGCTGCTTTCCCGTAGGAAGCTGCCGATTCCTTTTTTGATAGTGCCGTCGGGAAGCTTTTTGTTGCCGATGATTCGTGGGTCATAATCCAGCTTAAACATTTTGTTGTCTCCCAGCTTGTTGTACTGCATCAGCTCTTTTTTGCGCTCCTCCGCGTCCATGTACATGGTGCGGAACTTGTATATCTTGAATTTGCGCCCATTTCTCCCGACCCTCTCCTGACTGAAAAAGATGGGTCCTGGAGAGCAGATATAAATGGCCGGCCCTACCAGAAGGATCAGCAACAGGGTGATTAGGCATCCCAGAAATCCTCCTGCGATATCCATGACACGCTTCAGCATTAATTGCGTGGAGGATGCATAGTTCAGGCTGGTGGTCAGCACTGTATAATTGCCGAAACGTTCGACCTGTTGCTTGTGTTCAATGATGTCTCCTCTTTTGGCAATGGATACGTGGATCACTACGCCCATGAGGTTCAATTTATTTACCAGTTCAATGGGATATCCCTCTTCCTGATTCACGTCGATAAATACTTCATCCACCCATTCTCCGCAGATGTAATCGAACAGCTCACTGTAATTGGCTGTCACAGGCACGCCTTTGATCTCCTGCCCCTTCATATCTGCGTCTTTTGCCACCGCTTTGACAGAGGTAAAGACACTGTATCCTGTCTCCCGAAGGTTGGTGATACATTCCTCCAGGCGGTCCGCCGGCGCGATGATCAGCAGGGATCTTTTGTCCCGTCTCTTACTCAGTCGAAGCATCCGCTTCCACCACTGCCTTACCAGGAAGGTTAAGATCGTATACAAGCCGATCAGCAGATAGGTGAAGATCCTGGAATAGGAGGTTCCCTGCTTGGTAGAAAAGATAAAGAACAGTGTCAGCCCTTCTACCAGAAATACATGCTTCGCCACTGCCATGAATTCCTTGTAAATCCCCCGCCTGAGCACGTTTTTAAAGGCTTCAAATACAATGGCACAGAAAAAATCAATCAGCAGGTATACAATACCCAGGCTTAAATATCCCGGATCAAGGTATGGGCTCTGCAATCCGTGGCGAATCATATATGCTAATATGAAGGCGATCTGCAGACACAAAATATCTAATACTATAAAGTCTAAATGTTTAGCCCAGTCTCGTTTTTGCTTTTTGTACATTTCGTCCCCTCATGATAATTTTATTCCCATCGCATGCCGATGCTGTCCAGTGCACTGATGCGTTCTTCATCAAGCACCACGCCTGATGAACCGGGTTTCTTTCTTTTTGATCTGATGGTGGATATCCATCTGCCTAGTTTCACATTATCCACGCAATAAGCTACCGGAATGTCCAGGTTCCCATGTTCTTCATAATAGGCTCTGGCCAGGTCAAACTTGTGATTCCAAAGAGTGATATTGTCCTTGTCCCAGATCATTCCCAGTGCATTCAGTCTGGCGATCTGTTCCCGGGAAAGCACATCCCGCACTTTTTTCTCACCGTTTTTTCCGGATTTTATGTAATGCAGCCATCTGCCCAGGGGCAGGCCGCTTTCTGTAATAAATTTTGCAGGCACATCTAGATTGCCGTGCTGCTGTCTGTATTCTGTGGCTGCCTGAAGATAGGTATCCATCTTCTCGGCGTTCTTATCCCAGATCATACCCACAGCCTTCAGTTGGTTTTGCTGTTCCTCTGACAACACCTGATCCGGTCCCAGCTTTTTGACCGTAACGCGCAGATTACTGACCCAGGTTCCCAAAGGAAAACCGTCCTCATTTACATATTTTGCCTTGACATCTGTATGGCCATTTACCTTATAATAAGTAAGTAGAGCTTCATACCCTTCCTGCCAGTTGTTCTTCCGGATATCCCAGATCATTCCGATATCGTTCAACCGCTGGATCTTTTCCTGGGATAGATCTCCGGCCACCTTGCCGGCGTATACTCTGCGCTGGGTCTGAAGCCAACTTCCCACCGTAAGTCCGGTGTAGGTCACATAGCTTTTCGGGATCTTCAGATGGCCATTTTCCTTGAAATACTGTGCCGCCGCCTGATAATAAATCCCCCATGCGGAGGAAAGATTGGCCTGAAGCTGTCGAAAGAGCTGCTTGCAATCCCTACTTTCGTCCAGGATCTGAAATCGCTCTTCGAAAGGAGCTCTTTCATTGTAGGTGCTGGGCATCAGCGCTTTGGCATCCTCCATTTCCTGTTTGAGATAATCAATGCAGTATAAACTATCAAAATTATTTACAAGATCAAAGATCACCGGCTCTTCTGACGATCCAGCCGCCAGGCAGCGTCCAATCTGCTGTAGATAAATGATAGGCGACACGGTAGGCCGCAGAAGGATCACTCCATCGATATCGTCCACATGCACGCCTTCATTGAGCATATCAATGCAATACAGCAGCTTTAAATGTTCACTCTGATCTTCCTTAAACTGTTGGAAATCCTTGCTGGTTTCCGGGTTGTTATAATATGCTGTGTAGATATGGGGTTCTGGGTCCACCATGTGGAACCACTCTCCCGCCAGATCCTTAATCCTGGTCATATGCTCTTTATCAGAACAAAAAACAATGTATTTTCCATGTTTTTTTTGCATATACTTATAAAAGATACGATCCGGACCATCTGCGTTGGCCAGTGCTCTTCGCAGTTGCTCCAGAAGTTTCGTATTTTCGGATTTCAGGCCCTCATTTTCTGCGGCTGCAATCTGTTTTTCTAACTTAAGCAATTCCTGCTCGTAGGAATACAGTGCTACGATGTACTTGGGAGCTGACAGGATTCCTCTGGCGATGGCTTCACCAAGGGTCATTTCAGAGGCAATATTGCCCTCAAAGATCTCCTGAGCCATGTCCCGCTGGTTATCCAGGTAGCGAATATTGGTAGCGGAAAGTCCCAGACGCTTGGCCCTGGGGTATGCTTCCAGAAGCTTTTGAACGCTCTTCCCCCACTCCGCAGCGCCGCATCGATGGAATTCATCCAAAATGATGTAGTCCGGCTTCAGTTCGGGGATACAGTCTTCGTTCATCATCAATTTCGCATAGGACAGGAACCTGATATTTTCAAAGCTTGTACAAGCATCTTTTTGCATCACCTTGTGTATATTTTCCCGCTGAGTGTTAAAAATATACTCACTGGGTGACAACCAACAGATCCTTGCATCCGGCTGGTCTTGTGCCAGCTTAAATGCAATAAAGGATTTTCCCGTGCCGGTAGGATGGATAACAGCCGCCCTGCCTTCTTCGTTCAGCATAGTGACAGCGGATTCATATGCAATTTGATTGTGCTCAAATAGTTGAATCGACATGCCTACCCCCTTTTGCATAGGAAGAATCTGCTCCTTTTTTTCGCAGATTGTAATAATCTGCGAATAGAGCGTATTTTATTTTAGTTTTTGCTGATTTATTAGGAGAATTGACCCATATATTGACCATAAATAGATGATAAAGAATTGAGATGATTGCGTTTTGTATCCATCGTCGGATGCACATATTTGTTTAAAGTAATAT
>JAZUCP010000068.1:0-2829 GCA_045639165.1 Acetatifactor sp.
ATCACTGGCGGGCTATATTGAATTTATGGACAACTATCTTTACTTTGATAAGGATGGCTGCGTGGTGGAGAATTCCAATGTACTGACAGAAGGGATTCCGTTGGTTACTGGTTTCGAGTTTGACTACGTTGTCATGGGAGAAAAGCTTCCTGTAGAGGACGAGGCGGTATTTAAAAATGTAATGAATATCACTAATTTGTTGGACAAGTATGAAATGAGAGCGGATAGGATTTATTTTGCCTCAAAGTCTGACATTACGGTATTTTTTGGGAAAATAAAGGTGGTTTTGGGTGATCCTAAGAATATAGAGGAAAAAATCATGAACCTGCCGGAAATTCTTTCAAAATTAGAGGGACAGTCCGGTACCCTGAATCTGGAAAACTATTCCAAGGATACGGATATGGTAATTTTTACCAAAGAATAATAATCAAAAAAATTGGATTTTTGCATAAAAAAATGTTGCTAAATTTGGGAAAAAATTATATGATAGAGTATATGGAATTTATACGGGAAAAAGGAGGACAAACCTTTGCTGGAGATTAGATCAAATGAAGCAGAAGCTGCTGCAAAGATTATCGTTGTTGGTGTTGGCGGAGCAGGTAATAATGCTGTAAATAGAATGGTAGAAGAAAAAATTGATGGTGTGGAGTTTATTGGTGTAAATACCGATAAGCAGGCTTTACAGTTGTGTAAGGCTCCCAGACTGATTCAGATCGGTGAGAAGCTTACCAAGGGACTTGGTGCAGGTGCGAAGCCTGAGGTTGGTGAAAAAGCAGCTGAAGAAAGTTCGGAAGAGATTGCAGAAGCAATTCAGGGCGCCGATATGGTATTCGTTACCTGTGGTATGGGTGGCGGAACCGGTACCGGTGCAGCACCTGTAGTTGCAAAGATTGCAAAAGATATGGGTATTCTTACTGTTGGTGTAGTTACCAAGCCTTTCCGTTTCGAGGCAAGAGCACGTATGGTAAACGCATTGGCAGGTATTGATAAGATCAAAGAAAATGTGGATACATTGATCGTTATTCCAAATGATAAATTGTTGGAGATCGTTGACCGCAGAACCACTATGCCTGAAGCTTTGAAGAAGGCGGATGAAGTGCTTCAGCAGGCAGTACAGGGTATCACAGACCTGATCAACGTTCCTTCCATTATTAACCTTGACTTCGCAGATGTTCAGACTGTTATGAAGGACAAGGGTATCGCTCATATCGGTATCGGTGCCGGCAAGGGCGACGATAAGGCACTTGAAGCAGTTAAGATGGCTGTTGAGTCACCACTTCTGGAAACCACTATTTCCGGTGCAACTCATGTGATCATCAATGTTTCCGGTGATATTACATTGACAGATGCATCCGATGCAGTAGGATATGTACAGGATCTTGCAGGTGATGATGTAAATATTATCTTTGGTGCAATGTATGATGCGAATAAGACGGATGCATGTACCATTACCGTTATTGCTACAGGTCTTGAAGATGTGGCGAATGTTGCAGCTGCAAGCAGACTGGGTACAAGCTTTGGATATAAGAACCCTGCCGTTCATACTCCACAGCCTACATTGAAGACATTCAATGTATCCGCTCCACAGCCTGTAAAGCCAAGTGTACAGCCGGTACCTATGAAGCCTCTTACAGGTATCAACAAGCCTGTTGACATTCGCAGCAATGTGGAAGAGAAGTCACTGACAATTCCTGCATTCCTGCAGAAGAAATAATCAGATTATATTAGACTAAAGTATATGAAACAAGGATCATAATTGGTCCTTGTTTTTTTGTCGTTCAATACTAAGTCCCTATCCAAAACTTTCGACACACTTTTTGACTCAAATCACGTACACTAATCAGGAAAAGCAGTTCAGGGAGGGTAGATGTGGAATATGAAATTTACATAGACAGTCTCTTTTTATTAAATTTGGGATTAAATCTGTACCTGTTGGAATTGGTCAATTGTATGCTACATCACACGGCTGGTTTGAAAAGGATCCTGCTGGGAGCCATAAGCGGCAGTATATTATCCATTGCACCTTTATTATTGCCTATACATATTGGAATAGCAGGTTGTCTGGGCTTTTTACTGTCGGTGTTAGGAATGACTTGTGTAACCTTTAAAATCGCAGAAATAAAGGTGTATTTTCGGGTGGTGGAGATCCTGATGGGAATGACCATTGTGCTGGGAGCGGTGATTCGATATCTGTTTGAGAGGCTGCCGCACTTTCTGCGTCTACAGGCATTGGGGATTTTGCTCCTGGGTGCGGTGTGTTTTATCGTGCTCAGACATCATTTGGAGAGAAGAAATCAAGTGCAAACCAGGTGTAAGGTTACCTTAAGAAATCATGGGACCATGATCAGGGTAGATGCCTTGGTAGATACCGGGAATACTTTGATTGAGCCCATCAGCGGACTGCCCGTATCCGTACTGGATAAAAAGGTGTTTGAAAACCTGTTTTACAAAAAGGCTCCGGCCGGTTTTCGGGTGATTCCTTATCACAGTGTGGATAAAAAAAATGGGCTGATGCCGGGATATCTGGTGCCGGACGTACAGGTGGAGTGGGACGGATTATGTGTGGAATACAAGGATATCTATGTGGCAGTGAGACCGGAAGATATGGAAGGAACTGAAAAGTATAAGATGATCATTAATCCAAAAATGTTAAAAAAGGGGAAGGCAGGATGATATTAAATTTGTGCTCTTATAACATAGGAAAAATCTGGGAGCTTAAAAACTGGCTAAGCCAGCATTTAAAGCCGGAAAATAAAACTCCCGGCGGTGGCTTGTATTACATAGGGGGCAGTGATGTGCTGCCGGCACCATTGGAGGCAGAACTGGAAA
>JAZUCP010000069.1:0-2033 GCA_045639165.1 Acetatifactor sp.
AGTGAAGCATATTTACAATTTGCAGAAGATTTCACGAAAAAACTGTCTGCAAGACGTGAGAATGAATTCTTCTGCGAATAATCTTTAAATGGAGTAAAGCTTTTTAATGCTGTGTTCGATGCTCTGTATGGCTTTATAAAAGCCGATTGCAATGATACAGAGGATGATGATAGAGGTTATGACCATATTCAGCTGGAAAACCTGAGAACCATATATGATCAAATACCCAAGACCTCTCCTTGCGGCCAAAAATTCACCGATGATCACACCAACCAGGGACAGACCGATATTGACTTTGGTAGTACTGATTAAAATGGGAATGGATTGGGGAAGAACAACCTTGAAAAAGGCATCTTTTTTTCCACCCCCCAGGGTTTGAATAAGTGTGATCTTTTCCGGATCCACTTGCTTAAATCCGGTATAAAAGCTGATAATGGAGCCGAAAATGGCTACTGAAATACCGGCTACGATAATGGTCTTCATACCGGTGCCTAACCAGACGATAAACAAAGGAGCAAGAGCTGACTTTGGAAGGCTGTTTAGGATTACAAGGTAGGGTTCCAGTATTTCAGAGACTTTTTTTGAGGTCCAAAGCAGTGTGGCCATCAACAAGCTGATGAGAAATACCAGTAAAAAGCTGACGACTGTTTCGGTCAATGTAATGAACGTATGATTGATCAGAGAACCGTCCATCAATAGTGACCAGAAACAGAGCAATACTCTGGAGGGAGAGGCGAAGAAGAATGGATCGATCCATTTTAAATCCGCACTGACTTCCCATAAACTTATAAAACAAATAAATATCAGAATTCTCATAAATGCAATCTGATGATGATATTTTCGATGATTGATCATGAATAGCTCCTGATCGGAGATTTTAGCTGGTGATTGTTTACGGAATATTTTCATAGGACATTTCCTCCCATAACAGTTTAAAATATCTGCCAAACTCAGGGGCGTTTCTGGCACCCAGGGGATCATCCTTTTGAATGGTTAATTGGATTGGAATTTCCTTCTTCACAACAGCCGGACGTCTGCTTAAAACGATAATGCGGTCAGCCAGACTGATGGCTTCGGAGAGATCGTGGGTAATGATGATCACAGTCTTTTTTGTCTGACGGATAAGGCTGCAGATATCGGCTGAAACCAATAAACGAGTCTGATAGTCAAGAGCACTGAAGGGTTCATCCAAAAGAAGAATTTCCGGCTTTAAGGCAAGAGTACGGATCAAAGCGGCACGTTGCTTCATTCCACCGGATAATTCGCTGGGACGTTTATTACGGAAATCCTCCAGACCGTAATCCTTTAAAAGCTGTGATACATATTCAAGATATTCCGGCGTAAGCTTTCTTTGTATCTCCAGTCCCAGAATTACATTTTGATAAATGGTCCGCCATTCAAAAAGCTGATCATGTTGCAGCATGTATCCGATTTTGGGATATCTTAAGGATCCATCTGAGTGATTGACTGTGATGGTGCCTGTTTTTGGATGGAGCAACCCGGCTATAATGGATAATAGTGTGGATTTTCCGCAACCGCTGGGACCAACGATGGCAACGAATTCGCCTTCCTTAATTCCAAAGGAAATATCTTCCAATGCTTTTGTTTCACCATGTAAACTATGATAAGAGTAGCTGATATTTTTCATTTCCAATAAATATTCACTCATAAAAGTCTACCTGCGAATTCGGATTTATTGTAATATATTCGCAGATAGGCCCAAGTGTGAGTTGGTTTTTAAATTCTTTATTGCATTAAAGTGTGAAATGTGGTATTATCAACCATAAGTTTTAAAAGGAGAGATGACCATGGCAGATTTGTGGGGTGGACGTTTTACAAAGGATACCGATCAGTTGGTATATGATTTTAACGCTTCCATCAATTTTGACAAGAAATTATACAAGCAGGACATAAAGGGAAGTATCGCACATGTTACCATGCTTGCTAAGCAGGGGATTTTAACTGCGGAGGATAAAATTGCGATTATCAATGGTTTGGAAGGAATTTTAAAGGATGTTGAAAACGGCAGCCTT
>JAZUCP010000070.1:0-1530 GCA_045639165.1 Acetatifactor sp.
CGCCCTCACGGATACGAAGGGTGCGGCGGATTTCTTTGGAACTTACGACGCGCCTATTTGTAAAGGCGGGAGGATTATACTTCCATTTTACTTTTCGCTTTCGTTGTGCTATGATAATTATGATGGATTTTGTTCCTTACATACCATGAAACAACATAAAGGAGAGCAGATTATGATTGACTTCCAAAATGCCGCCTACCTGAAGCTGAAACCTGCGAACGACAGTGACTTCGCCGGCATGATCACACCTATGTTTGTTCCTGGCGAACAAATCATCCAGTCCTTTAGGGGCATTCGTGACGGTATTGTTTTCACAAACAAGAGAATTATCGCCATCAATGTGCAAGGCATCACTGGCAAGAAAAAGGATTTTACAACCTTGCCGTATAGCAAAATTCAAGCATACTCAGTGGAAACAGCAGGCACCTTTGACCTTGACAGCGAACTGGATTTGTGGTTCTCCGGTATGGGCAGAATTAGATTTGAATTTGTTGCCCGTGCAGATGTCACTGGCATCTGCCGTATGATTTCCGAGAAAGTTCTGTAAATATCGACAGCGGAGTGAATGCTCACTCCGCTGTTATTCTTTGCACAAAACTATGTATTGCTCGACAAAACATGTCAAATGATGTCAATGTTGTATGTAACGGGTCTCCCTCACGGATGCGGAGTGTGCGGCGGATTTCTTTGGGAATAACGATACGACCAAGATCGTCCACACGACGAACAATGCCTGTAGCTTTCATATATATTCTCTCCTCTTAATCTTACAAATTACGATGCTATTATTTGTAAGCAGGCGGAGATTATACCGATTAACTTTCCTTTATTGTAGTCACATGATCTCAATTTTGGAGGGGCCTAGAGAATAAATTGCTTTTCATCTGTCTGTGGAGTATAATACAGTTAGATAAACTGGAATATGTAGGGAAGGGAAGGCAACGGCAATGAAAATAATTATTTATGGTTCTCAATATGGAACAGCAAAACAATACGCGGAAGAACTCGCCAGAAAGACCAATATTGACTTGGAAAGTTATGAAGATGTAACGGACATAAACCGATATGACACAGTTATATATGTGGGAGGTCTGTATGCTGGCGGTGTTTTGGGAATGAAAAAAACACTTGCTAAAATGTCGCAATATCAAAGCAAGAAGGTTATCATTGCTACAGTCGGATTGGCAGACCCGATGGATACCGAGAATACTGATAGCATTAAAAACAGCATGAAGAGACAGCTCTCAAATGAACTGTATGAAAATGCACACATCTTCCATCTAAGGGGCGGAATAGACTATTCACGGTTAAGTTTTAAGCATAAAACAATGATGGGTTTGTTATACAAAAAAGCAGTGGGGTTACCAGAAGAGAAAAAGACTGCAGAAGTAAAGGCTATGATTGAAACATATAATAAGAAAGTGGATTTCGTGGACCTTGACAGTTTAACTGCAATAGTTAATGACATCTAATTCATCAAATTCCAATTTGTCGAGCTGATACGAACGGCCGCCGGTCATAGGATCGGCG
>JAZUCP010000071.1:0-4284 GCA_045639165.1 Acetatifactor sp.
CTTCGCATTATCTATGAAAAGAATCGCAGATAGAGAGAATTTATGAGTAAATTAACGATTGGGAATGTAACCTTAGACAATAATGTTGTATTGGCTCCCATGGCAGGTGTAACGGACCTGCCATTTCGTTTGCTTTGCAAGGAGCAGGGAGTGGGGCTGATCTGTATGGAGATGGTTAGTGCCAAAGCCATTTATTATAACAATAAAAATACCGAAGAATTGCTGGAGATCCATCCGGGAGAAACACCCGTGTCCTTACAATTTTTTGGATCCGATGCAGATATTATGGCAGAAATGGCAAAAAAAATTGAGGAAAGGCCATTTGCCTTTTTGGATGTGAATATGGGCTGCCCTGTTCCCAAGGTGGTAAATAACGGTGAGGGATCAGCCCTTATGAAGAATCCTAAGCTGGTGGAGGAGATTCTTACTAAGCTGGTAAAGGCGATTGAAAAGCCGGTCACTGTAAAGATCAGGAAGGGCTTCAATGACATAAATGTAAATGCAGTAGAGATTGCCCGCATTGCAGAAAGCTGTGGTGTGGCAGCGGTGGCGGTGCATGGACGTACCAGAGAGCAGTATTACAGCGGTAAGGCGGACTGGGATATCATCAAAGCGGTGAAAGAGGCGGTCAGTATACCTGTAATTGGCAACGGTGATGTGACAGATGCTTTATCCGCAAAGGCATTGATCGACCATACCGGCTGTGACGGTGTGATGATTGGACGGGCCGCGCAGGGCAATCCCTGGATTTTCAGTCAGGTCAGTACCTATCTGGATACGGGAGTGATACCTGAGGGACCAACCAAAGAACAGATCAAGGAAACTGTGATCCGTCACGCTCATTTGCAGTTGCAGTACAAGGGTGAATATACTGCAGTTAGAGAGATGCGAAAGCATCTTGCTTGGTATACTGTGGGATATCCTAACTCAGCAAAATTCCGACAGATGATCAATTCCATGGAAACCATGGATGAGCTGCTCAAAAGCGTAGAGCTTATTTTTTAAAGATTTAGAAAAGGTTGTATATCTGCACTGTAATTCGAATACAATGCACTATGGACAGAATATATTATTTTTTGCTTGCGGAAGAAATCGGTAACTGCCGAAAGGATACGGAGAGAAGAAATATATATCATCCGGTATTTCGACTAGCAACACCGCTCCATGAAGTATATTATCTGCAGATGCGAGAGAGTGTCAGTTCAGAAGAATTGTCAGGTGTGCAGGCGCATATGGAAAAAGCATTAGGAAGGCTTAAGCAGTGGTACGGGGAAGAACAGAACCACGCCTATCTGGTATATTCGCCGCCTTTAGAAAAATGGCTTATTCAAAATGGCTTTTTGAAGGAGTGGCAGGAAAAATGGAATCTTCCCTTTTATCAGGAGTATGAGGAGTTTTGCAATCTGAATTTTCTACTGCAGGAAATCGGGGGAGAGCCTTGGCCCAAGCATCTGCTGATTCTGGGCAATGCACCGGGTGTGGGCGAATGGCTTCCGAAATTGGCCAGAACCATGAAATCCGTTACCATCTGTCTGGAAGAAGAGCCAAAGGAGTATGAGAGGGTAAGAAGCTGTTTGCTGGAGGAATATGGGATGCTGGTTAAGTGGGTGGAGTCCCTGAATCAATATCCCGATGAAGCTGCACTGGTCCTGGACTATTGGGGCAGGGAGAAGCTTTATATGTGGACGGTGGGCAGAGGAAGTATCTGGATAGATATGACTTCCATGGAATGTCGCCGGCGTGCAGTGGAAGACAGGGATACAGGCATCAGATACATTTCACTGAAAACCTTTTGGCGAGAAGAAATGAAACAAACTCTTGACACTGCAAACAAAATTAAGTATAATACGGAAGTTATATTAGAAGGAAAAGTGGGTTTATAGGAAAACCACATAAAAAGAGATAAAGTAAGGAAGGGTTATTATCATGCGGGAGAAAAAAAACATCTTAACCTATGAAGGTTTAAAGAAATATGAAGATGAATTACATGATCTGAAGGTGTACAAACGTAAAGAAGTTGCACAGAAGATCAAGGAAGCCAGAGAGCAGGGCGATTTATCTGAAAATGCAGAATACGATGCAGCGAAAGATGAGCAGAGAGATATCGAAGCAAGAATCGAAGAGCTGGAAAAGATTCTGAAGAATGCAGAAGTGGTTGATGAAGATGAAGTGGATCTGGATACCATCAATATTGGATGCAGGGTAAAGATCCTGGATGTAGAATTTAATGAAGAATTGGAATATAAAATCGTAGGCTCAACCGAAGCAAATAGTTTAAAGGGCAAGATTTCCAATGAAAGCCCGGTAGGTAAGGCGTTGCTTGGTAAGCGTGTAGGCGATGATGTAGTGGTAGAAACCCAGGTAGGAGCAATTTCATATAAGGTATTAGAGATTCAACGCGCTTAATACAGTGCCCAATACGCTGGAGTATGGAGGCATTTTCCAGTGATTGGTGAGAAGATAAAAGGAGTAAAAAATGGCAGACGGACAGAACAAGAATGTAAATGTTCAGGAACAGGATATTAACCAGCTGTTAAAAGTCAGAAGAGAAAAGCTGGCAAATCTGCAGGAAGCAGGTAAGGACCCTTTCCAAATTACAAAATATGATGTGACACATCACAGTACAGATATTAAGGATCATTTTGAAGCATTAGAAGGTCAGATTGTAAGAGTTGCCGGACGTATTATGTCTAAGCGTATCATGGGTAAGGCATCTTTCTGTAATATTCAGGATCTGCCTGGAAATATCCAGTCTTACGTAGCAAGAGACAGTGTGGGCGAAGAATCCTATGCTGATTTTAAGAAATATGATGTGGGTGATATTGTAGGTATTGAAGGTGAAGTGTTCAGAACCAAGACCGGTGAAATCTCTATTCATGCTCAGGTGATCACACTGTTGAGTAAGAGCCTTCAGATATTACCTGAAAAGTATCATGGTCTGACAAATACTGATATGCGTTATCGTCAGAGATACGTTGACCTGATCATGAATGCAGAAGTAAAGGATACCTTTATCAAACGTTCTAAGATTATCTCTGCAATCCGTAAGTATTTAGATGGTCAGGGCTTTATGGAAGTGGAAACACCTATGTTAGTATCTAATGCAGGTGGTGCTGCGGCAAGACCATTCAATACACATTTCAATGCTCTTGATGAAGATTTGAAGCTCCGTATTTCTTTAGAGCTTTACTTAAAGAGACTGATCGTAGGCGGGTTAGAGCGCGTTTACGAAATCGGTCGAGTATTCCGTAATGAAGGTCTTGACACAAGACACAATCCGGAATTTACATTGATGGAACTCTATCAGGCATACACAGATTATCACGGCATGATGGATCTTACAGAAAACCTGTATCGTCATGTTGCACAGGAAGTTCTCGGCACTACCACAATTGTATTCAATGGTATCGAAATGGATCTTGGTAAGCCATTCGAAAGAATTACCATGGTTGATGCAGTTAAGAAGTATTCAGGTGTAGATTTCAATGAAATTCACACCCTTGAAGAAGCAAGAGCAATTGCTAAAGAAAAACATGTTGAGTTTGAAGCAAGACATTCTAAGGGTGAGATCCTGAATCTCTTCTTTGAGGAATTCGTAGAAGAACACCTTGTTCAGCCTACTTTCGTTATGGATCATCCAATCGAAATCTCTCCTCTTACAAAGAAGAAACCGGAAAATCCGGAATATGTAGAACGTTTCGAGTTCTTCATGAACGGTTGGGAAATGGCAAATGCTTACTCAGAGCTTAATGATCCCGTTGACCAGAGAGAACGCTTTAAAGAACAGGAAAAACAGCTCGCACAGGGCAATGATGAAGCAAATACCACAGACGAAGACTTTATGTACGCATTAGAGCTTGGTATGGCACCGACAGGCGGTATCGGTTTTGGTATTGATCGTATGTGTATGTTGCTGACTGATTCACCTGCGATCAGAGATGTATTGTTGTTCCCGACAATGAAGAGTCTCGATAAATAAAGGCACTTATAGGAATGCTTTAGCGTCCATACAGGATACCAAAGTGTCAGGTTGACACTTTAGTACATGGAAAAGCATGCAGCTCTATGGATTTTCACATAGGTCTACGGATAGAAGAAACAATTCATAGGTATACTCTATGGATTATGTCGGCACAGCCTTTTAACTCAGGTCGGGTTATGAGAAAAATGTGTCAATTTGTGTCAACTGAAAAAATCAGATCATTTACTGGAAGTAAAGGATCCATCGTTTTCTAAAAAAACGATGGGTCCTTTTTTGTACCCCAAAATAGTAGGGAGCCGTCG
>JAZUCP010000072.1:0-3987 GCA_045639165.1 Acetatifactor sp.
AACTTCTTTAACTGCTTTTGCTCTTCCTTTAACAATGCTTCCTGTTCTTTTGCCGCACGTTTTGCCTGCTTGATCAGGGCATCATAGTTGGAAGCCTCTTTTTTCAGATCGGCCATCAGTTTATCACAATAAGCCTTCTGCTCCTCTAAGCTTATTTTATCCGCTTCCAGACCTGCTTTTTCAAGCTCTAACTGATCCCACACATCATGCACATACTGCTTGTGGTCTTTATAATCATGGAGTCTTTGCATGTCATATTCATAAACAGACTGGGCGAAGGAAAGCTTGTTTAACATTTCGCTAAAGCTCTTGCTCTCCAAGATCATCTGCAGTAGGGACGCATTGCCCTTTTCATACATTAGGCGGATATTCCGAGCCATATTACTCTCCTGCTCTGCCTGCTTTTGGACTGCCAGCTCATATTCTTCCTGCATCTGTGCGATATCGATCTCTTTTTGTGCGATCTGCTCCTCCAACAGACCGATCTGAGCCATGGTATTGATGATCTCTGCATTCAAATCATCCATTTTCTCATAGATCAAATCCTGCTCGTCACTGAGGGAATCAATCTTATCGTTAAGACCGGCGATCTCATTCTTAGTATTTTCGATCTGCTGCTGCACTTCTTTAATAGTGGTCGCACTTACCCTCAGAGAATACTCTCTGTTCAAATGCAATCCCCCTATGATCAGGGAACCTGCCAATATGCAATTCATTAATTTAAATATTTTCACTCTCATAAATTTAGCATACCATATTTTCAAATATATTTCATCATTATTTCAGAAATATTGCATCATTTTATATATTCTTAAAAAACGGCCCGAAAATCACAACGGATTTTCGAGCCGATCTCAATACCTTCAATTATAATTCACAGTTGTTAACTGTTCTTGGGAATGGCAGCACGTCTCTGATGTTGCTCATACCGGTCAGATACATAACACATCTTTCAAAGCCAAGACCGAAGCCTGCATGACGAACAGAACCATATTTACGAAGATCCAGATAGAAGCCGTAATCTTCCTTGTTCAGTCCACATTCTTCCATACGCTGCTCTAAGATCTCCAGCTGATCTTCTCTCTGGCTTCCGCCGATGATCTCACCGATACCCGGAACCAGACAGTCCATAGCAGCAACTGTCTTACCATCCTCGTTCAGCTTCATGTAGAATGCCTTGATTTCCTTTGGATAGTCAGTTACGAATACCGGACGCTTGAATTCCTTCTCGGTCAGATATCTTTCATGCTCGGTCTGAAGATCGCATCCCCAGAATACCTTATAATCAAATTCATCGTTGTGCTTTTCCAGAATTTCAATTGCCTCTGTATAAGTTACATGGCCGAAATCGGAGTTCACAACATGGTTAAGTCGCTCGATCAATCCCTTATCTACAAACTGGTTGAAGAAGTTCATTTCTTCCGGTGCATTTTCCAGCACATAACGGATCACATACTTTAACATGCTTTCTGCCAGAATCATATCGTCTGTCAGATCAGCGAAAGCCATTTCCGGCTCGATCATCCAGAACTCAGCCGCATGTCTGGTTGTGTTGGAATTCTCTGCACGGAAGGTAGGTCCGAAGGTATATACATTCTTAAATGCAAATGCATAGGTTTCTACGTTTAACTGTCCGCTTACAGTCAGGTTGGTGGACTTGCCGAAGAAATCCTGGGAGAAATCAACTTTTCCGTCTTCGGTCATAGGAAGATTGTTCATATCCATGGTAGTCACCTGGAACATTTCGCCTGCACCTTCACAGTCACTTCCGGTAATGATCGGTGTATGCACATATACGAATCCTCTCTCCATAAAGAAAGTATGAATTGCATATGCGATCAGGGAGCGTACACGAAATACTGCCTGGAACGTATTGGTTCTGGGACGCAGATGAGAGATGGTTCTCAAATACTCAAAGCTGTGACGTTTCTTCTGCAGAGGATAATCTGCGGAAGATACACCCTCCACATAAACCTCTTCTGCCTGCATTTCAAAAGGCTGCTTTGCCTGTGGAGTCTCTACAATGGTTCCTCGGATCACAAGTGCTGCACCTACATTGGTCTTGCAGATCGCTTCAAAATTATCCAACTTATCCGTATAAACTACCTGTAAAGGTTCAAAAAATGTACCGTCATTGATTACAAGGAAGCCAAAATTCTTACCGTCGCGGTTATTTCTTACCCAACCACCGATAGTAACTTCCTTTCCAATATATTCTGCTCGATTACGGTATAAATCTTTAATATCTGTTAATTCCATAATCCTTTCCTCCTCTCATGATATCTATTATTCTGTTGCTTCGTTTACAACAGCATTTTCCACAACAAATTTATATACGTTTTCAACCATCAGGCTTTCCCGGTAATCTTCTCTGGTACTTTCACCCAGATACTCTTCCACGCTGGACAAACCATACAGTGTCACATCTTCCAACAATGCGATTTCCAGTGCTCTGTCGGAAACATTCAGACCTTCTGCATTGGCAATTGCCTGATATACCAAGATCTGCTTTGCATAATCCTCTGCCTGAAGTGCCAAAAAGCTCTCCAGATCCATACCAAAGAAATAGTTGCAGTAGTCGGCAGCGGTGATTCCGTAATAAGAAGCATACATATCCAGCGTGTATTTTATCGCCTCTTTTTGCTTCTCTATCATCTCTTCCGGAATCTCTGTAAAGGTTGCATTATTTATAATTGCACTGATAACAGCATATTCTACTTCAGATTCAAAGGAAGCATTATACTGCTGCTCCAGGGATTCTTTGGCATAAGCCTTCAGCTTTCTCACATTTTTATAAGAATCTACGTCAAATCTTCTTACCACTTTATTTTTCATCTTTGTAGGGAAGATATAGTTTACAGTCACCGTAAAGACAACTTCCTGTCCTGCCAGATCAGCGGACTGGTAATTCTCAGGGAAGGTCAAATTCAGGTCCACTGTTTCCCCCGGTTTTACCCCCACCAGACCTTCTTCAAAGCCTGCGATAAAACTTCCGGAACCGATTCCCAGATTATATCCTTTGGATGTGCCGCCATCAAAAGCCACGCCGTCCTTCTTGCCTTCGAAATCAATATTAGCAGTATCGCCCAGCTTAATGGCTCTGTTTTTAACACCACCATTGTCCGCAGTAATTTTACTTAAGTAAATCTCCATTGCAGCAGCTTCGATTTCTTCTTTCGTTGGTACGATTTTTTCGACAGTTACTTCAACGCCCTTATAATCACCCAGCGTTACGTACTGTTCTACCGGCTTATTTTCCGCCACATCTGAAAAGCTCTCCAGATCTACAGATGCCAGCAACTCCTCTGAGATGGAAGGTTCTGTGGAACCATTCTCCTTACCATCCTTTGCACCACAGCCTGCCAACATTCCTACTGCAAGTGCAATCGCTAAAATATACCCTAATTTTCTTTTCATAAGCATCCTCATTTCACTATAAATATACATATATCATCTTTTATACCACAAAACACTTTTAAATAAAAGTATTTTATGCCTGATTTTCAAGTTTTTATACCGATTTTATGCAAAAATTACAATACAGGGGACATAAGTCTGCAAACCTGTTCCTTCAGACGAATCCACATTTTTCTTCCTGCATACATATTTTTGGTGATTTGGGTACAATACTGCAGATCTGACAGGAAGATCTCTTCCAGTTCTTTTGCCTTATCCTCATTATATACTACCGCATTCACCTCAAAATTCAAAACAAAGCTGCGGATATCCATATTGGCGGTACCACAGCAGAATACCTTCCCGTCCACCATCAAAGTCTTGGCGTGCAAGAATCCATTGTCGTAGGTGTAACAATTGGCTCCGGCCATTACCAGATCCCCTATATAGGAATACGTAGCCCAGTACACGAAAGGATGATCCGGCTTGCAGGGAATCATAATATTGACCTCTACACCGGAATAAACCGCTATCATAAGCGCATCCATTACCGATTCATCCGGTATAAAATAAGGTGTTTGAATATAAATG
>JAZUCP010000073.1:0-2782 GCA_045639165.1 Acetatifactor sp.
ATGATCAACCTGCCTTTTGTATCGATCGTATGATTGTACTGACCCATGAACATCTGCAATCACCGCCTTTTTGGCCTCTAATCTACCACTTTGCACCACTTCGTGCCACTTTTCACCACTTTTAAGTAGATTCTATACCAAAACTCAGTGTTTTGCAATAGTTTCGTATATTTTTTTTAATTTTTTCTAAAGAAAAAACAGTGCTATTTTTAAAAAATAACACTGTCTTCTATATCTTGTATTTACTTTTTTTCAACCACAATCTGTAGATTATGCTTTTTTCTTCTTCAGGTATACTCGCACACACACATCTGTTGCAACCGCCAGGATAAACAAACTGATTCCCAACATCTGTGAAACTGCAATGCCGGTATTACCGATCTTAAGCTGGTCTGTTCTGATTCCCTCCACGAAATATCTGATGATACCGTAACCACCAAGATAGAGCAGACACATCTCTCCATCAAACTTTCTGTGCTTCATATACAAATACATCAAAATCAATAATAACAGATTCAACAGACTTTCATAAAGGAATGTGGGATGTACCTGAATATAATTTGTCCCTTCCACAATATGGGCCCGCAGATTTTCTGAAATATCCCTGCTTCGCACCGCTTCAATAGGCAGCCTCATGGCCAGAAATCCATCCGAATATTCTCCAAATACTTCTCTGTTCACAAAATTGCCCCAACGGCCGATGACCTGCCCCAACACAAGTCCTAACACACAGGCATCCCCCAGAATAAAAGCCTTGATCTTCTTGATCCTGCAGTAAACAAATAATGTAATGAAGGCGCCGATCACACCACCATAAATGGCCAGTCCGCCCTGCCTAAGATTCAAAATACTCAGCAGATCATCTTTATACTGATCCCACTCAAATACAACATAGTAGGTCCTCGCCCCCACAATTGCAAAAATAATTGCATAGATTGCAAAGTCCCACACTGCTTCTGTATCAAATCCAATCCTTTTGGCATTGTGCACTGCAAGCATAATACCGGCCATAATGCCAAGACCGATGATCACACCGTAAAATGCCACGAAAAAATTACCGATATAAAATCCCTTGGGAACATCTTTTAAATAGATTCCAAGATAAGGAAAAGCAATATCCGTACTGCTCATAATTTCCTGCATATATGATACCTCCATCCGCCCTCTTCACCGGGCAGCTCGATTGCGCCGTTTCGGACCGCTTTATACGTTAAATCGGAACAAGATTACGTCCCCATCTTTCACCACGTATTCCTTACCTTCCATTCCAACCAGTCCTTTTTCTCTGGCAGCTGCAAGGGAGCCCTGCTCCAGAAGATCTTTATAATTCACAACCTCAGCCTTAATAAATCCTCTTTCAAAATCAGAGTGGATCTTACCTGCTGCCTGTGGTGCCTTGGTACCGATCTTAATGGTCCATGCACGGGTCTCATCTTCACCTGCTGTAAGATAGCTCATAAGTCCCAGTAAAGAGTAGCTTGCTCTGATCAGCTTCTCCAAACCGGATTCCTCAAGACCCAGATCCTCCAAAAACATTGCCTTTTCATCGTCATCCAGCTCGGAAATCTCCTGCTCGATCTGTGCACAGATTACAAATACTTCACTGCCTTCCTGGGCTGCAAATTCTCTGACAGTCTGCACGCCTGCATTAGATGCACCATCATCAGCAAGTTCATCTTCAGCTACATTTGCAGCATAGATCACCGGCTTATAGGTCAACAGATTATACCCCTTCAGGATCTCTGCCTCGTCCTCATCCTCCGGCACATAGCTCTTCGCCATACGACCTGCTTCCAGATGATCTTTTAATTTCTCCAAAAGAGCCGCTTCCTTCGCAAGACTTTTGTCCATTCTTGCAGCTTTAGCAACCTTGGCATATCTTCTCTCCATGATTTCCAAATCAGAAAAGATCAATTCAAAATTGATGGTTTCAATATCTCTCAGCGGATTCACATTCCCATCCACATGGATAACATTAGAGTCCTCAAAACAACGAACCACATGCACAATTGCATCCACTTCACGAATATTAGAAAGGAACTGATTACCCAGACCTTCACCCTTGGACGCCCCCTTCACCAGGCCGGCAATATCCACGAACTCAATCACTGCCGGAGTTACTTTCTTGGACTTATACATATCCCCTAAAAGCTTTAATCTCTCATCCGGCACTGCCACGATACCTACGTTAGGGTCGATGGTACAGAACGGATAGTTTGCAGATTCCGCACCTGCTTTGGTTAACGAATTAAATAATGTACTTTTTCCTACATTGGGTAGGCCTACGATACCTAGTTTCATATTTGCTTATATCTCCTTAAAATGCTTTATTTATCAGGGTTTGGGGCGTTGGGGGATTTGGCTTTACACCATTTTTACACCAATTTGCAATCGTTTTGAGACAATCATACAACATTGTGCATCCGAAACGCCTCTTCAAACTTCTTGATTTCTTTTTCTTTCTCTTCTTCGGTGTTTTGAACATACAAATTCATGGTAATACCAATATTTGCATGTCCTAAAATTCCCTGCAAAGTCTTTGGTCTCATACCAGCTTCAATGCATCTTATCGCAAAAGTATGTCTTAGCGTATGCATTGAGATGTGCTCGATACCGGCTTTTTCCGTCAGCTTATAAAGTGCTGTATCGTATGTAGAATTCTTGATTGGCGCACCTTTTCTACACAGGAATACAAAGTCTGCATAATTTTCATCACATACATATCGCGTGTCCTTTTCAGACGCTTTCCGCTTTAAAATATCATAAGCAGTCTGCGTCATAG
>JAZUCP010000074.1:0-3118 GCA_045639165.1 Acetatifactor sp.
CTTATTTTGCGCAGATGGTGGAAGCCGGTATGGATGCAGTGGTAATGGAGGTCTCTTCCCAAGCATTAATGCAGCACAGAAGTCAGGGCTTTATGTTTGATATCGGTATCTTTACCAATCTGGAGCCGGTTCATATTGGTCCCAATGAGCATGCAAGCTTTGAGGAATACATGGCGTGTAAGGGCTTATTATTTAAGCAGTGCAAGGTGGGTATCGTAAATATGGATGATATCCATTGCCGGCAGGTAATTGAGGGACACACTTGTACCATTGAGGGATTTGGTTTCTCTGAGCAGGCGGATATTCGTGCGTCGGAGGTGACTCTTTTAAGGGAAAATGGTATGCTGGGCGTGGAATTTAACGTAAGCGGTATCATGAATATGGATGTGAAGGTGTCTACACCGGGACGTTTCAGTGTATATAATGCATTGACTGCCATTGCAACCTGTCGTCATTTTAATGTGGCGGAAGAAGATATTAAAAAAGCACTTTTGACTGCAAAGGTAAAGGGGCGTATTGAAATGGTAAAGGTTTCCGATCATTTTACCATGTTGATCGATTATGCTCATAACGCTATGAGTTTGGAAAGTCTGCTGACTACTTTAAAGGAATATCAGCCCCACAGACTGGTATGTCTTTTCGGATGCGGAGGAAACAGGTCAAAGCTTCGTCGTTATGAGATGGGTGAGATCAGCGGAAAGCTGGCGGATCTGACCATTATCACTTCAGACAATCCAAGATTTGAAGAGCCCCAGGATATCATTGATGATATTAAAATCGGTATGCATAAGACTGAGGGAAAATATATTGAGATTTGTGATCGTAAGGAAGCGATCCGTTACGCTATTGAGCATGGAGAAGAGGGTGATATCATTGTGCTGGCCGGAAAGGGGCATGAAGATTATCAGGAGATTAAAGGCGTAAAATATCATATGGACGAAAGAGAATTGATTCAGGATATTTTAAACGGAAGGTAAGGAGGTAAGGACTTGGCAGACATGTATGCAGATATTATTGTAGATATATCCCATGAAAAGGTTGACAGACCCTTTCAATATTGTGTGCCGGAGTCTTTGCAGGAACAGGTGGAAGTGGGCTGCTGTGTACAGGTTCCTTTTGGCAAGGGGAACACCTTAAAAAAGGGATATGTGATCGCTCTGAGCCAGGAATGTAATTTTGACCCTGACCGTATGAAAGCCATCCGCGGTGTGATAAAGGATGGTGTGGGAGTAGAGAGTAAGCAGATTCAGTTGGCTGCCTGGATTAAAGAAAATTATGGCGGCACCATGATACAGGCCTTAAAGACTGTATTGCCGGTGAAAAAAGCCGTAAAGCAAAAAGAATATAAAAAAGTGATTTTAAAGGCAGATCGGGAAACTGCCATTGCATATATGGGCGAATGTATGCGAAATAAAAGAAGGGGAGCTGCGGCAAAATTGCTGCAGGAGCTTTTAAAAGAACAGGAGCTTCCCTATGAATTGGTGACGGAGAAATTAATGATTTCTTCCGCAACTCTGGCGACCCTTCAGAAAGCACAGATTGTGGAGGTGGTAAGTCAAGCCACCTTCCGCAATCCCGTCAAACAAACCTCCATGGAGAATGCTCCCAAACAGTTAAGTGAAGACCAGCAGAAGATTGTGGACAGCGTCATGAAGGATTATGACAGTGGCATTCGAGATACCTATCTGATCCATGGAATTACCGGAAGCGGAAAGACTCAGGTATATATTCAACTTATTCGGGAAGTGATAAACAGAGGAAAGCAGGCCATCGTTTTAATTCCGGAAATCGCCCTGACTTATCAGACATTAATTCGGTTTTACAATCATTTTGGAGATCGGGTCAGTGTGTTGAATTCCAGCTTGTCAGCAGGGGAAAAATATGATCAGTGTGAACGGGCAAAATGCGGTGATATTGATGTGATCATCGGTCCCAGGTCCGCCTTGTTTACACCTTTTCCCAATATTGGTCTGATCATTATGGACGAGGAGCATGAATCTAGCTATAAAAGTGAAGGCACTCCCAAATATCACGCCAGGGAAACGGCCATGCAGATTGCAAAAATCCACCATGCCAGTGTGGTCCTGGGGTCTGCCACACCTTCTTTGGAAGCGTATTATACAGCGGAAAAAGAAAAGCGTCCCATCTTTCGGTTGACGGAAAGATTGACAGGAGAGGATCTGCCCAAGGTACATACGGTGGATCTTCGGGAAGAATTAAGAAGTGGAAACCGAACCATTTTTAGCTATAAGCTGCAGGAGCTGCTCCAGGATCGTTTGGAGAAGGGCCAACAGAGTATGTTGTTTATTAACCGCAGAGGGGTGGCAGGATTTATTTCCTGCAGAGCCTGCGGTCATGTGATAAAATGTCCTCATTGTGATGTTTCCTTGTCGGAGCATAGAGGGGGCAGAATGATTTGTCATTATTGTGGCTATGAAACTGCCAAGGTAAATAAATGTCCGGAATGCGGTTCAGGGTATATTTCCGGCTTCAGAGCAGGTACCCAGCAGATAGAGGATAAATTAAAGGAGATCTATCCTCAGGCAAGGGTGCTTCGAATGGATGCAGATACTACCAAAACTAAGGATAGCTATGAAGAAATATTGTCTGCTTTTGGGAATGGTGAAGCGGATATCCTGGTGGGAACTCAGATGATCGTAAAAGGACATGATTTCCCCAATGTTACGCTGGTAGGAGTGCTGGCAGCAGATTTATCCTTGTCAGTGGGGGATTATCGATGTGCGGAGAGAACCTTCCAGCTTCTTACCCAGGCTGCAGGAAGAGCCGGGAGAGGCAGTTTGCCCGGGGAAGTAGTGATTCAGACCTATCAACCGGAGCATTATGCAGTGATCCATGCAGCCAATCAGGATTATGAATCCTTTTATGAAGAAGAGATCCTGTACCGGGACCTGATGCAGTATCCGCCTGTGGCACATATGCTGGCAGTACAGATCTTTGCGACGGAAGAAAAGGCAGGAGAGTATCTGGCCGGGTATCTGGCTGATAGAACAAGGAAATTTTCGAATCAAGACAAAGAAATGGCCGGCTTACAGATCATCGGTCCGGCATCGGCCGGCATCGGCAAAGTAAAGGATATTTATCGTTTTGTTTTCTATAT
>JAZUCP010000075.1:0-11441 GCA_045639165.1 Acetatifactor sp.
GGGACGTGTTGTGACGGAGATTCCTGCCGGAAAGCTGGATAGCAGGACGGAGGATCGATTGGAAGCTGCTAAACGAGAACTGGAGGAGGAAACCGGTTTCGTGGCAGATGAGTGGATTCCGTTGGGGGAATTTATTCCGGCGGCAGCGTATTGTGACGAAGTGATTCAGTTATATCTTGCCAAAGGATTGCATCAGGGCACCAGGCACCTGGATGAGGATGAGTTTTTGAATATAATTGAAGTAGATCTGGAGGATCTGGTTAAGGATATTATGGCAGGGAAGATTACCGATGGAAAGACCCAGGTGGCACTTTTGAAGGCTTATTATATGTTTCTTAGAAATTAATTGTGTCGCTATCCGCGTAGAGTAGCATAATTACGGTTGATATTGGTCTTGAATTTAATTCAACTGTAATGATATGTAAGAGTTTACGGTTTGTTTTGTGGTTTATCTATTTGGACCGTAAATATGAATTGGTTATTACGGTTTGAATGATATATAGTCAGAAAATAAACGTAAAATATGTAATAATCATACGGTTCAATTATGCATAAAAATAAATCTGACCGTAAACCAGAAAAATAAATACAGCTTAATACATGGAAACGTAAAGTTAAACCGTAAAGATCCTGGTTTGCCAATGAGTTTATATATCAAACATACAATTCCGAAAAGGGATGCTTAAAAAGTAGTTGACACAAAGCTCTAAAAATCATAAACTATAAAGATAGGGAAAGTATGCCTTTTCCAATATTACTATGTAAAAAAGACTTGTATCAGGTCATTAAATAGAAAGGATAAGCTATGGCATTAAGTAAGAAACCGGTTACCGGTATGAAGGATATTTTGCCGGAAGAAATGCAGATCCGCGATTATGTGATCAATGTAATCAAGGACACTTACGGAAAGTTTGGATTTACATCCATTGAAACTCCCTGTGTGGAGAATATTGCGAACCTGACCAATAAGCAGGGTGGCGATAATGAAAAATTGATATTTAAGATTTTAAAAAGAGGCGAGAAACTGAATGTAGAAGCTGCAACCACAGAAGCAGAAGTTGTGGACGGAGGTTTGCGTTACGATCTGACAGTGCCCCTGGTTCGTTATTATTCCAATAATGCGGCGAACCTGCCTTCTCCTTTTAAGTCCTTGCAGATGGGGAATGTGTGGAGAGCGGATAGACCCCAGAGAGGCCGTTATCGTCAGTTTATGCAGTGTGATATTGATATTTTGGGTGAGCCTTCCAATCTGGCAGAGATCGAGCTGATCTTAGCTACCACAACAACATTAGGTAAGCTTGGCTTCAAGGGCTTCCAGATCAGAATCAATGACCGTCAGATCTTAAAGGCAATGGCTGCTTACAGCGGTTTTGCAGAAAGTGCCTATGACAGTGTATTTATTACCCTGGATAAGATGGACAAGATCGGTCTGGATGGTGTAAAGGAGGAACTCTTAACCAATGGTTTTGCAGAAGAATCCGTAGATAAGTATCTGAAGCTTTTTGCAGATCTGGATCAGATCGAAACCTCCAATGGCAAGGTGGAATATCTGGCAGATGCATTGAAGGAAGTGCTTTCTCCGGAAGTACATGAAGGACTTTTGGAGATTATGGACAGTGTCAGCACCACCAAAGCGGCAGATTTTGATGTGGTATTTGATGCTACTCTGGTGCGTGGTATGTCTTATTATACAGGTACGATTTTTGAAATTGCCATCCCTGAGTTTGGCGGAAGCTGCGGCGGTGGCGGACGTTATGACAAGATGGTAGGAAAGTTCACCGGCAAGGATGTTCCAGCATGTGGATTCTCCATCGGTTTTGAGCGTATCGTACTGCTTTTGATGGAAAGCGGATTTAAGGTACCTACACAGCCTAAGAAAGTTGCGTACTTGATTGAAAAGGGTGTTGGCGGTGAAGATCTCTGTAAGGTGATCGCACAGGCTCAGGATGCCCGTAAGGACGGCAGCCAGGTACTTGTGGCAAGAATGAACAAGAACAAGAAATTCCAGAAGGATCAGTTGATCAAGGAAGGTTACGAGGACTTTGTAGAGTTTTACAAGGACCCTTTGAAGAACTGATTTTAGAATAGCAAAGACATGATCGCAAAAGATGCGGGCATCGGAAAGGATATGGTTGATTAATATGGCAGAATCAATGAAAGGCTTAAAAAGAACCCACAGATGTGCAGAGCTTTCTGCAGCAAATGTGGGAGAAGTTGTTACCGTTATGGGCTGGGTTCAGAAGCAGCGTAATAAGGGCGGTATTATTTTTGTGGATTTAAGAGATAGATCCGGATTATTGCAGGTTATTTTCGAAGAAAGTGACTGCGGAACCGAGAATTTTGAAAAGGCATACAAGCTCCGCAGTGAGTTTGTAGTGGCTGTAGTGGGTACAGTGTGCAGAAGAGAAGGAGCGGTAAATGAGAATCTTGCTACCGGTGAGATCGAAATCCGTGCAACACAGGTTCGCATTCTCTCTGAAGCAGAAACACCACCATTTCCTATTGAAGCAGAGTCAAAGACCAAGGAAGAGCTTCGTTTAAAATATCGTTATCTGGATTTAAGAAGACCAGATATCCAGAAGAATCTGATCTTAAGAAGTAAGATTACAACAACCATCAGAAGCTTCTTAAGCGAAGAAGGCTTTTTGGAGATTGAAACTCCTATGCTTTGTAAGTCCACACCGGAAGGTGCAAGAGACTATCTGGTACCGAGCCGTGTGCATCCCGGACATTTTTATGCATTGCCCCAGTCACCTCAGCTCTTCAAGCAGTTGTTAATGTGCTCCGGATATGATCGTTATTTCCAGATTGCAAGATGCTTCCGTGACGAAGACCTTCGTGCGGACAGACAGCCTGAATTTACCCAGGTGGATATGGAATTGTCCTTTGTAGATGTAGATGATGTAATCGATGCTACCGAAAGAATGGTACAGGCAGTATGTAAGGATGCAATTGGTTTGGATGTACAGCTTCCTATTCAGAGAATGACCTGGCAGGATGCAATGGATCGTTACGGCTCTGATAAGCCGGATACCCGTTTCGGAATGGAACTGGTAAATGTATCAGACGTAGTTGCAGGCTGTGGTTTTGGTGTATTTACCTCTGCTTTGGAAAACGGCGGTTCCGTAAGAGGTATCAATGTGAAGGGACAGGCTGCAATGCCTCGTAAGAAAATCGATGCATTGACTGCATTTGTGAAAGATTACGGTGCAAAGGGTCTGGCTTACATGGCTGTACAGGAAGATGGCAGCTACAAATGTTCTTTCGCCAAGTTCATGACAGAAGAGGAGCTGAAGGCATTGGCAGAAGCTATGAATGCTCAGGTAGGCGACTTACTCTTCTTTGCAGCAGATAAAAACAGTGTTGTATGGGCTTCACTTGGTGCACTCCGTTGTGAGATCGCTAAGCAGCTTGATATGATCGATAATAATAAATTCAATTTCCTTTGGGTAACAGAGTTCCCTCTCCTTGAATGGAATGAAGATGCGAATCGCTTCGTGGCAATGCATCATCCATTTACCATGCCTATGGACGAAGATTTACAGTATCTGGAATCTGATCCGGGCAAAGTACGTGCAAAGGCTTATGATATCGTATTAAACGGTGTTGAGCTGGGCGGCGGCAGCGTGCGTATTTTCCAGAGTGATGTTCAGGAAAAGATGTTCGAGGTTCTGGGATTCAGCAAGGAAGAAGCATATGAAAGATTTGGTTTCTTACTGAATGCTTTCAAATACGGTGTTCCGCCTCATGCAGGACTTGCAATCGGTCTGGACCGTTTCGTAATGCTTTTGGTTGGTGCTGACAATATTCGTGAAGTTATCGCATTCCCTAAGGTGAAGGATGCATCCTGTCTGATGACAGAAGCTCCCGGTCTGGTGGATGATAAGCAGTTGGATGAACTGCAGATTGCTTTGAACCTGTTGCAGGAAGAAGCGTAAAAGATTTATAGATGCAGTCCGTGCGTTGGATTATGATGCATGGACTGCATTTGTTGCAAAAAGGAGAAAATCGTGAAAAGATTGTTCGTTTATTTAAAGGATTATAAGAAGGAAACTGTGCTGGCACCATTGTTTAAGCTGTTGGAAGCCTTCTTTGAATTGATGGTTCCTTTGGTTATGGCCAATATCATTGATATCGGTATTTTAAACAGGGACATGAAATATATCGGAAAAATGGGTGCCTGCCTGCTGATTTTGGCGATCGTGGGTCTGGTGGCAGCCATTTCCGCACAGTTTTTCGCGGCCAAGGCAGCAGTCGGATTCTCCACAAAGCTTCGTCAGGCCCTATTTGAACATATTCAGGGATTGTCCTTTACCAATCTGGATAAGGCAGGAACCTCTACCCTGATCACCCGCATGACGGCGGATGTAAATCAGTGTCAGAATGGAGTGAACATGGTACTTCGCTTGTTCCTTCGTTCGCCCATTATTGTGTTCGGTGCTATGATCATGGCCTTTACCATTGATGTAAAATCCGCATTGATCTTTGTGGTGGCGATCCCACTGCTGGCGATTGTGGTATTTGGTATTATGATGATCACCATGCCTCTTTATAAGAAGGTACAAAAGCTTTTGGACAGTGTACTGGGTATTACCAGAGAGAATCTGACGGGCGTGAGAGTCATCCGTGCATTCCATCAGGAGGCAAAAGAAGAAGAGCGTTTCCATCGACAAAATGACCTGTTGGCGGATGCACAGGTACATGTAGCTAAAATCAGTGCAGTGATGAATCCGGTGACTTATATTATTGTAAATGGAGCCATTGCAGCTTTGATCTATACCGGTGCCGTTCAGGTGCAGGTGGGCAATCTGACCCAGGGTGAAGTGGTGGCCATTATCAACTATATGTCCCAGATTCTGGTGGAGTTGGTAAAACTGGCGAACCTGATCGTAACCATTACTAAAGCACTTGCCTGTGCAGATCGTGTGGCAGGTGTGTTTGCCATTGAAAGTGAGCCGGTTGTGATTGCCGGAGAAGGAACGATTGCAGTATGTGGCGAAATAGCACCGGCATTTATGGAATTTGATCAAGTGTCTTTAAAATATCAGGGAGCGGGCGAGGAAACTCTGAAGGATCTGTCCTTTAAAGTGCAAAAAGGCCAGACTGTAGGTGTGATCGGTGGTACCGGTTCCGGTAAGTCTTCCCTGATCAATCTGATTCCCGGCTTTTATCCCGCAACAAGCGGTGCCGTCCGCATTGAGGGATGTGACATTAAAACAATGTCTGAAGAGCAGTTGAGAAGCAGAATCGGTATGGTGCCTCAAAAAGCGGTGCTTTTTAAAGGAACTATTCGCAGCAATCTAATGTGGGGCAATCCTCATGCCACTGAGGAAGAAATGTGGGATGCCATCGATATGGCTCAGGCAAGAGAAGTGGTGGAAGGCAAGAAAGGAAAGCTGGATGCAGAAGTCAGCCAAAGCGGTAAGAACTTCTCCGGCGGACAAAAGCAACGACTTACCATTGCAAGAGCCCTGGTAAGAAAGCCGGAAATATTGATTTTAGATGATTCCGCTTCCGCACTGGATTATGCAACGGATGCAAAGCTGCGTCAGGCCATTCGCAATGTAGAAAAGACCACAACCACCTTTATTGTTTCTCAGAGAGCCTCCAGTATCCGTCATGCTGATTTGATTCTGGTATTGGATGACGGAGAAATCGTGGGACAGGGTACCCATGAGGAATTGCTGGAAAATTGTGAAGTATATCAGGAAATCTATTATTCACAGTATCCGGAAGAAAACAGAAAGGGGGACGTTGTAAATGGCTAAAGATGTAACGAAGAGCAACAATCAAAAAGAAACCATTGGAAAAGTCCTCCGATATATTCATAAATACTGGTTGTATGTAGGGATCTCCTTGTTGCTGGCGGCTTTAACTGTGGCAGCAACCCTCTATATTCCAATTTTAACCGGTGATGCAGTGGATCTTTTGCTGGGGCCGGGAAAGGTAGATATGGCTGGGATCTTTGCTGTAATCAAAAAGATCATTTTGATCATGATCCTCACCGGTATTGCACAGTGGGTAATGAATACCTGCAACAACTATATTACTTATCATGTGATTCAGGATATCCGACAGGATGCATTTAGAAAGTTGGAGATCCTTCCTCTGAAATATTTAGACAGTAAGGCATACGGCGATATTGTAAGCAGAGTGATCAGTGATGTGGATACCTTTGCGGATGGTCTGCTTATGGGCTTTACCCAGTTGTTTACCGGTGTGATCACCATCGTTGGTACATTGGTGCTGATGCTGGTGACCAATATTCCCATCGCCTTATTGGTAGTGTGCCTGACACCGGTATCTTTCCTGGTGGCAAAATTTATTGCCAATAGTACCTATACTATGTTTAAGGCTCAGTCTGAGGCAAGAGGTGAACAGACGGCACTGATTGAAGAAATGATCGGCAACCAAAAAGTGGTAAAGACTTTCTCTCAAGAAAAGGCAGCCATGGAGAAGTTCAATGTGATCAACGAGAAGCTGGGAAAATGTTCTTTAAAAGCCATCTTCTTTTCCTCTATTACCAATCCGTCCACCCGTTTTGTGAACAGTCTGGTCTATGCAGGCGTGGGTGTTTTGGGAGCTTTTGTAGCCATTAGAGGGGGCATTTCCGTTGGACGTCTGTCCTGTTTGTTGAGCTATGCCAATCAGTATACGAAGCCCTTTAATGAAATCTCAGGGGTGATTACGGAGCTCCAGCATGCGATTGTGTGTGCTTCTAGAATCTTTGCATTAATCGAAGAGGAACCTCAGACACCGGATAAGGAAGATGCTCTGGTGTTGAGTGATGCCAAGGGAAATATTACATTGGAGGATGTAAACTTCCAGTATGTTCCTGAGAAAAAATTGATTCAGGACTTTAATCTGCAGGTAAAACCGGGTCAGAGAGTTGCCATTGTGGGTCCTACCGGCTGCGGTAAAACAACAGTTATTAACCTGTTAATGCGGTTTTATGATATAAATTCCGGAAGCATTAAAGTGGATGGTACGGATATCAGAGACATTACCAGAGGAAGTCTGCGTACTGGCTTTGGTATGGTGCTGCAGGATACTTGGCTTCACAGCGGAACCATTGAGGAAAATATCAAGATGGGCAATCCGGAGGCCGATCGGGAGGCGGTGATCAGAGCGGCCAAGGCTGCACATGCGGACAGCTTTATCAGAAGACTGCCAAATGGGTATGATACCATGATCAACGAGGATGGAGGAAGTTTGTCACAGGGACAGAAGCAGCTCTTATGTATTGCCAGAGTCATGCTGTGCCTGCCTCCAATGCTGATTTTGGACGAGGCGACATCATCCATTGATACAAGAACGGAGATTAAGATTCAGAAGGCCTTTGCCAGAATGATGCAGGGACGTACCAGCTTCATCGTGGCACATAGACTTTCAACCATTAAGGAAGCAGATATTATCCTGGTAATGAAGGATGGAAATATTATTGAGCAGGGCGACCACGAAGGTCTGCTGAAGCAGAATGGATTTTATGCAAAGCTGTATACCAGCCAGTTTGAAGGATAAGAGGGGATTACAATGAAGGGAAATGAATTAAGAGAAAAGGTAGTAAGTAATATCGGCAAGGTAATTATCGGAAAAGAAGAGGTAGTGACACTGCTTTTAACCGCACTTCTGGCAGAGGGCCATGTGCTTTTGGAGGATGTACCGGGAACAGGTAAGACAAAAGTAGCCAAATCTTTGGCAAAGTCCCTGGATGCGGCATTTTCCAGAATTCAGTTCACGCCGGATCTTTTACCGGGAGATATTACCGGTTTAACCATCTACGATCAGAAAAAAGGGGAATTTGTTTTAAGAAAAGGCCCTGCATTTACCAATATTCTTCTGGCGGATGAAATCAACAGAGCGACTCCAAGAACCCAGGCGGGCCTTTTAGAGTGTATGGAAGAAAGACAGATCACCATCGATGGGGAAACTTACCCGGCAGGTGTTCCGTTTTTTGTAATTGCCACGCAGAACCCTGTGGAAACAGCGGGAACCTTCCCCCTTCCGGAAGCACAGATGGATCGTTTTATGATGCAGCTTTCCATGGGACTTCCAACCAAGGAAGAGGAGCGTCAGATCATGGAACGATATATGAAGGATGAACCATTGGCAGCACTGGAGTCCGCTCTTTCTCTGGAAGAGCTGAAGAAAGCCAAGGAAGAGATTGAAAATATTTATGTACATAAATGCGTATTGGAATATATGGTAGATATCGTTGCAGCTACCAGAGAAGGAGAAAATGTCTTAATGGGAGTAAGTCCTCGTGGAACGCTTGCATACCTTCGCTGTGTAAAGGCTTATGCATATCTTCAGGGAAGAAGCTTTGTAACTCCGGATGATGTAAAAGCATTGGCAATTCCCGTTCTTGCACATCGTGTTGTGATGGGGTATGGAAAAGGCGGCGAAAACAAGTCTTTCATAGAGAGAATTATTGCAACTACAACAGTGCCAACAGAGGAATTTAGTGCATGAAAATCATTGGAATAGGGATTATTGCCTTTCTACTGTTTGTAATACAAAAGAATATCTACGCAAAGCTTTGGGATAAAAATCTCAGAGTGTCCGTATCCTTTTCTCAGACCGGGATCAGCGAGGGAGATCAAGGAGAGGTTTTAGAAATCGTGGAGAATCGAACACGCCTCCCCTTAAATATGCTGAAGGTCAAATTTCAAACCAGCAGAAATCTGGAATTTTCGGATGATCCGGGATCAAAAACCACGGATCAGTATTACCGCAACGACATCTTCCAGATCGGCGGCGGGGAGAAGATCACCAGAAAGCTGACCTTTGTAGGAAAGAAGAGAGGATATTATCATATCAAAAATATTGATCTTGTAGGCTCGGATCTGTTCATGAGCAGTGAAATGGTCAAAAGCATGGGGACGAACTGTTATATTTACGTGTATCCCAAGCTCTTTGACAGTAGAGAATTCAGGTTATCTTTGCAGAAATTAAACGGAGAGGTCTTGGTAAAGAGACATTTGCTAGAAGATCCCTTTGAATACAGAGGAATCCGGGAATATCAACCATTTGATGATATCCGAAGTGTTAACTGGAAAGCAACTGCCAGAACCGGTTCCCTGATGGTGAATCAGAAGAACTATACGGCAATGCAGACCATCCGTATTTTCTTAAACGTAGAAGATAATGGTATCCTGAAAAAGGAACGGGAAGTGGAAACTTCCATGCAGATCGTTATGGGGCTGACTGCGTTTTTCCTGGCACAGGGCATCAAAGTGGCTTGTTATGCAAATGGTAAGGATATTATGACCGGGGAAGCGGTTACTATTTCAGGCGGTGCCGGAGCGGGCCAGCAGGATGTGATCGGTAAAGCTCTGGCCAGAATTGATACCGCAAAGGAGCCCTGGAATTTTTCCAAGCTTTTCGGAGAGCGGATTACGGAAGAAGCAAAGGGAACAATTACCTTATTTGTTTCACCCAATGGCTATGGGGATTTCTTAAGTCTTCTGGAAAAATGTCAGCAGGAAGGTGTGGAATATACCTGGTTCTATCCATATCTTACCTCTGATGAACCGGAAGTTCCGGAAACAATTAGGGAACATGTTCAATTTGTTCGGTTGAAGAGATAAATGATAACGTACACTGTGCGCAGTGGGGAGGCGTTGATCGAATGAAACGTATATTAGTTGAAACAGGGCAGGATATCCTGATCATTCTGGCCAATCATCTGATCCTCATAGGCTTGGGAATGACGGTGATGGGCTTGTTTAATCAGAATGATAATCAGCTTTTATTGTGGAGCGGATTGGTTCTGATACCTATGGTAATGTACCTGCTTCGTGTGAGAATTAAAAATTTCTTTTTGTTCTTTCTTTTACATCTGGCAATTCCTGCGGGCATTTTATTTATGCCCCTATGGATACTGCCCAAAATCATTGCTTTTGCCATTGTCTTATTATATACGATATGGTCCATCAGTATCCGACTTAAGGAAAAGACAAATGGAGAGAATATATTATCACCGATTTTGGTGATCGGTGCATTGGGCGGTATGACACTGATTGAAAATATGCACAGTAAAAAGGGCTGGGAAGCAATCTATATTTATCTGGCAATCCTGTATGTTGCCGGATACTGTGTGCATTTATATATCAGCCGGTATCTGAATTTCCTTGTGGTGAACGAAAGCAGTGCGGCCAATATTCCGGAGAAGGAGATTTTTTCCTCCGGCATAAAGCAGACCATAGTGTTTACGGTTGGTGGTGTGTGTGTATTGTTTTTGACTGCCAATGTGGGCTGGCTGGCCTATCTGATGTCAGGACTGGGCAATGCACTGTTGACGATCTTGCGGTTCATTTTTTCAGGGATTTCTCATGAGGAACCGGAGGAGATCATTGAGGAGACCAGGCCGGAACAGGGAGATATGATGGGCGGCTTGTTTGAAGATCCGGGAGATCCGGCATTGATATGGGTGATTCTGGAAAAGATTGTGATGGTGGCTGCGGCAGCTTTTCTGGTATTTCTGGTGGTATTTTTGCTTGTGAAAGGGTTCATGTACCTGTGGGATCATTTTCATGACACTTCTGTGAAAGAAGATAAGAAAATACAAACCGGAGTGGATGTACGAGAAGCTTGTGGGATCGAGAAGCAGACCAGAGAATCAGGAAGACTTTTTGCTTTCCTCAACAATCGGGAGAAGATCAGAAGGTACTATCGCAAGCAAGTGTCCAAAAAGAAAGAGCATATCATCGGTGATAGAGATGTTGAAATGCTGGCATATATGACGGCGAAAGAATGCTGTGACAAATTAGCGGCTGAGAATCTGAAAAAGATTTACGAAAAGTCCAGATACAGCACGGAAGAAATTACTTCAGAAGATATAAAATTGGTAAAATCCGGTAATTAGAAATTGTATATAACAGAGAGTAGAATTTAAAATATCTGACATACTAAGAAAGTAAATATCAATAGATGTTTTCATAATCAGGAGGGTATGGACATGACTAGTATTTCAGAACTTGATCTGCAGAATCTTCGTCACTTAATGAGTGGCTTTGATACAACTCATTGTAAATTGCAGGAATATGCGAAGGAAGCAACAGACGCAAAAGTAAAGCAGTTCTTCGAAAAAGGGGCTCAGTCCGCAATGGACAATAAGCAGCAGCTTATGAAGTTTTTACAGTAGCAATGTTGATATAGCAAGACGCGTATGGACGCAGAAAAGAGGGTAATATGCAGATGCAGGAAAAAATAATGGTATCGGATACACTTGCAGGAATCAATGGTGAATTGGTGCGTTATGCAGAAATGATTCCGCAGACAGAGAACAAGGAACTGAAACAGTGCTTAAAGCAGTTCCGTAATGCATGCGAGCAGTCGCAGGAAGAATTATATCAGATCGCGAGAGAAAAGCAGTACTATGTACCCGCAAGCATGGCAACAGAAGAAGAAGTAAAGCATGTAAAGAATCTCTTTACTTC
>JAZUCP010000076.1:0-8050 GCA_045639165.1 Acetatifactor sp.
ATATGTATCATTTAAATGCAGGATATCTGGCAGAGGGTGGTCCGGCGGATATGATTTTGATCGATCAAAATGGTATTCAGGTATTTACGGAGTATGCATCTAAGGCGGTAAATACTCCATTTACCGGCTGGGAATTAACCGGTGTTGTGGAAAAAACAATTTGTGACGGAAGTGTCATATTTGAAAGATAAGAGAGGAAACCAAGGATGAAAGAAAAAGCAATTGCAAAAGTGATTTCCCAGGTGGAGATCGCAGAGAATATTTTTGATATGTGGATCGAAACCGGTCTGGCTAAGGAGGCACATCCGGGTCAGTTTATCGGTGTATTTCCGAAGAATAAGAGCACTATGTTGCCCAGACCCATCAGTATTTGTGAGGTAAATGAAGAAAAAACTGCACTGCGTATTGTATATCGTATTGCAGGACAGGGTACCAAGGAATTTTCTGCTTTTATGGCAGGGGATCAGGTGGAAATCTTGGGGATCCTGGGAAATGGCTTCCCGTTGGAGGCAGGTAAGGGCAAAAAAGTCTTCCTTATGGGTGGTGGAATCGGTGTGCCGCCTATTCTGCAGCTTGCTAAGGAATTAGAAGCGGACAAGCAGGTGGTGGTAGGCTATCGCAACAATCAGCTTTTCTTAAAGGAAGATCTGGAAAAGTATGCGGCTGTATATGTAGCCACAGAGGACGGAAGCGCCGGCACCAAGGGTAACGTCATGAATGCCATTGAAGAGAATGGTTTGGAGGCGGACGTAATCTATGCATGTGGTCCCATGCCTATGCTTCGTGCCATTAAAAGATACGCAGAAAGCAAAGGCGTTAAGGCATATATTTCTCTGGAAGAGCATATGGCCTGTGGCGTAGGTGCTTGTTTAGGCTGCGTAGTAAAGACAAAAGAAGTGGATCATCATTCCCATGTACACAATGCAAGAATCTGTACAGACGGTCCTGTTTTTGATGCAGAGGAGGTAGATATCTAATGAATACACAAGTGACAATTGCAGGTGTTACCCTGAAAAATCCGGTTATGACCGGTTCCGGTACTTTTGGCTCCGGTATGGAATATGGTGAATTTGTGGATCTGAATCAGCTTGGTGCGGTGGTTACCAAGGGGGTGGCCAATGTGCCATGGCCGGGCAATCCTACTCCTCGTGTGGCGGAAGTGTACGGCGGCATGCTCAATGCCATCGGTCTGCAGAATCCCGGTATAGAAGTATTCTGTGAAAGGGATATTCCTTTCTTAAAGCAGTATGATACCAAGATCATTGTAAATGTATGTGGAAAAAGTGTAGAAGATTATCTTGAGGTTGTGGACAGACTTTCCGTAGAGGATGCAGTGGCAATGATGGAGATCAATGTATCCTGCCCTAATGTGAAGGAAGGTGCCATTGCCTTTGGACAGAAGGCGGATGCTCTTTACAATATTACTTCTGAGATTAAGAAGCACGCAAAGCAGCCCATTATCATGAAGCTGAGCCCTAATGTAACTGACATTACCGAAATGGCCAAAGCGGCAGAGGCGGCAGGTGCGGATGCATTGTCTCTGATCAATACCATTACCGGTATGAAGATTGATATTCACAGAAGAAAATTTGCCCTGGCAAATAAGACCGGTGGAATGAGCGGTCCTGCTATCAAGCCGGTAGCTGTTCGTATGGTTTATCAGGCTGCCCATGCAGTGAATATCCCCATTATCGGTATGGGCGGTATTGCCAATGCAGAGGATGCTATCGAGTTCATTCTTGCAGGTGCAACGGCAGTCAGCGTAGGTGCCATGAACTTTGTAAATCCTTATACTACTGTGGAAGTGGTAAGAGGAATTGAAGAGTATATGCATCAGTATGGGGTAAAGGATATCAAGGATCTGATCGGAGCAGTGAACGAGTAAATCACTTCTCAAAAAAGGAATAAAGCAAAAACAACCTTCATATATATACATAGGTATATATGTGGAGGTTTTTTTATGGATTTGGTAAAGAAGAATATACATATGGATCGCATCAAAGGAGAGGCGATGATGCAGATAAGCTTTGACGAGGATATGAATCTTTCGGAAAATAAGCCGGATTGCAGTAAGATCTGTTTTTCCAGAGGCTGGGTGGAGATCACCGAGGCGAAACCTTTTACGGACGAGGTGAGGATACTGGGGAATCTGCATTTTCAGATCTTGTATCATACCCAGGAGTCGGGATGTGCGCTGGTCAAATGGGAAGGAAAGCTGCCCATCGAGGAAAAGGTGCGTCTGGAGGGTGTAAAGCCTTCGGATATGGTACAGGCGAAAGGAAATGTGGAGGATCTGACAGCAAATATGATCAATTCCCGAAAGCTGAATGTACGGTCTGTAGTTACTATGGAAATTTGTAATGAAGAGCTTTATGATGAGGAGATTGCCATCGGTATTCATACCAAGGATCCGGTGGAATATCGTAGAAGTGTGATGGATCTGGCTCAGATTGTGATTCAGAAAAAGGATGTCTTTCGCTGGAAGGATGAATTTGCTTTGCCGGGGAATTACCCTAATATCTTCCAAATTCTGTGGACGGATCTAATGCTTAAGGATATGGAGTTTAAAATGATGAACGGCCGGATGGGGCTGCAGGGTGAAGCCAAGGCCTTCGTTATGTATGAAGCAGAAGGGGATTCAGGAGATGTGTATTTCTTTGAACGCAGTATCCCATTCAGCGGTGTTATGGAGTGTCAGGGCTGCAAGGAAGAATATTTGCCGGATATTACTTATGAATTCAGCCAAAAGGACTTTGGTATCCGTCCCAATGAAGACGGAGAAGAGAGAAATATCGGTATGGAGATGGTGCTGGATCTGAGCATGCATGTCTATGAAGAAGAACCGGTGGAGATTATCAGTGATATCTACGGAGTGGGCTGCCAGGCGGAAAGTAAATGTAAGGATACATTTCTTCAGAAAATCCTGGGAAAGGTCAACGGTAGGATGAAATTGACACATAAGCTGAAGGTACGAGGAAAAAGCGGAGGCATCCTGCAGATCATGCATTCGGAAGGTGAGGTATATGTGGAGGATACTAAGGTCACAGAGGAGGGATTGCAGATGAATGGTGTGTTGGACGCCAGGATATTGTTCATCACCGGAGAAGATTCCATGCCTTATTGCTCTGTGGAAGAGCAGATCCCGTTTAAATATGTATTGGAAATTCCGGGAATGGATAAGAAAGATATGAGCAAGCTCAGAACCAGTGTGGAGCAGCTGCAGGTACAGCTTTTAGACGGTGAAGAGATGGAAGTGAAAGCGGTGCTGGGCTTTAGTGCACTGGTATTTCGTCCCATTCCGGCAAAGCTGGTGCAGGAGGTGGAGATCGCATCCTTAGATCCGCAGATCTGGGGCGCTTTACCGGGAATGGTGATCTATGTGGTAAAACCGGGAGATACTCTGTGGAATATCGGAAAGCGTTACTATATTCCGGTGGAGCAGATTAAGGCGTTAAACCGCTTGGAAAGTGATTTGATCATGCCGGGACAGAAATTATTTTTAATAAAGGGCGGAATTCTAAAATCTGGCACTTGAAAGATTGTATAAAATTTAGTACAATCTGTGTATACAAAATACATAGGTAAAAACAATCTGGGTGCATTGCATTCGGATCATGGAAGAATAGAGGTTCATATGGATAAATGTATTAAAAAAGCATACGCCAAGATCAATCTGGGTTTGGATGTTGTGGGGCGGTTGGAGAACGGTTATCATCTGGTGAAGATGATCATGCAGATGGTAGGAATCTATGATGTACTTACACTGGAAAAAGCACAATCAGGGATTGTGGTTACCACAGATCATGGAGAACTGCCAACGGATGAAAACAATCTGATTTATAAGTCTGCTAAATTAATGATGGAACAGTATCAGATTACAGGCGGTGTTCGGATTCATCTGGAAAAGAATATTCCCATTGCTGCAGGAATGGCCGGTGGCAGTACGGATGCGGCAGCTACGTTTATCGGTATGAATGAATTATTTGACTGCGGTGCCTCAGAAGAAGAGCTTCGGGCATTGGGGGTAAAGGTTGGGGCAGATGTACCCTATTGCATTATAGGAGGTACGGCTTTGGCGGAAGGAATCGGTGAGAAATTATCCGTCCTGCCGGCGCCGCCGTCCTGCTTTTTGCTGGTGGCCAAACCGGATATTAATGTTTCTACAAAATATGTTTATGAACATCTGGATGCGGAAGGGGTAACGAAGCATCCAGATATAGATGGTATGATTCAGGCGATTCGGCAGCAGGATCTGCAGGGAATTGTAGATCGGCTGGGTAATGTGCTTGAGAATGTAACTGTTAAAAAGTATCCTGTGATTCAGGAGATTAAGGAGGCCATGCTGGAAGCAGGAGCCATGGGCAGCCTGATGAGCGGAAGCGGTCCTACCGTTTTTGGGATATTTACAGAAGAGAAAATGGCAGAAGCAGCACGGAAGGTATTGGAAGAAAAGGCATTGGCGAAGCAGCTTTTTGTGACCGGCTTTTGTGAAGGAGGTACTTATGCAGGATAATCTATTTTTACAAATGAATGATTTTTTACCACTGAGGGATGTGGTGTTTAATACCCTTCGTCAGGCCATTTTGACAGGGGAATTAAAGCCCGGCGAACGACTGATGGAGATCCATCTTGCTAATAAGCTGGGTGTAAGCCGTACCCCCATCAGAGAAGCGATCCGCAAGCTGGAACTGGAGGGTCTGGTGACCATGATTCCCAGAAGAGGTGCTGAGGTTGCACAGATCACGGAAAAAAGCATGAATGATGTGCTGGAGGTAAGACGTGCAATGGATGCTCTGTGTACGGAGCTTGCCTGTGAGAGAATCACCACCGAGGAAGTGAAAGCTTTGGAAGCGGCTTGCGATCAGTTTATTAAGATTGCTGCTACCAAGGATATCCGTAAATGTGCGCAGGCGGATGTGCATTTTCACGATATTATTGTAAAAGCAACGGGCAATAGACGTCTGGTACAGTTGATCAACAATTTGTCTGAGCAGATGTATCGATATCGTTTTGAGTATTTGAAGGATGTCTCCAGATATGATACATTGATTGAAGAGCATAAACAGATTTGTGCGGCAATCAAGAATCGAGATAAGGAAGCGGCGAAGGCGGCGGCGGAATTACATATCGACAATCAGGCAAAAGCCATTATCAACCAGATCCGTCTGGATAAGGATGCCAGAAAGTAAATTTCGGTGAATAAAAAGCTTCATCCTGTCCATACTTTCCCTATACAGAAAAGGAAAGAGGATGCAGGATGGATAAAATAAAACAAATCAGATCGATACTGATCATTGTAGCGGCCCTTGGCTGGTGGGGGATGTGGTTCCCGGAGCTGACAGTGTGGGGCGGAGCAGTGCGTGTGGCGGATCAGGAGTATGTCCCGGAGGAAGTTCGGGAGATTTACAGTGGGCTACAGCAGGCAGACAGATCCCAGATTCGGATAAAAAGCAAGCTGCTGTCTGCAATAGATCAGTATTTGCAAACAAAATAAACTGCTTATGCAGAAACGAGGAATGAAATGACTTTAGAGATAAATCCCAAAACCTCTGCAAGTTCGCCGGTAGGCGTATTTGATTCGGGTGTGGGTGGGTTGACCGTGGTCAGAGAGATCATGCGTCAGATCCCCAACGAAAAAATTATATATTTTGGAGATACGGCCCGTGTTCCCTACGGAAGCAAATCCAAGGATACGGTTACCAGATTTTCCAGACAGATTGTAAATTTTCTGCAGACTCATCATGTGAAAACCATTGTGGTTGCCTGTAATACAGCTAGTGCCTATGCCTTGGAGGAGCTGGAGAAGGAGATCGATATCCCCATCATCGGTGTGGTTAAGCCGGGTGCAAGAGTGGCCAGTGAAGTCACCAGGAACGGCAAGATCGGGGTAATCGCCACCACAGCTACCATCAGCAGTCATATATACAATCAGTACATAGAGGAAATCAATCCGGAGGTTGCTATTTATGAAAAGGCCTGTCCCCTCTTTGTTCCTCTGGTGGAAGAGGGGCTTTGGGTGGATCCGGTAACGGATGAGATCGCAAGAAGATATCTGACAGAGCTGATCGATCTGGATATTGACACCCTGATTCTGGGCTGCACCCATTATCCACTGATCCGGTCTACCTTGGGAAGGGTCATGGGTGAGAAGGTGACGCTGGTGAATCCGGCCTACGAAACTGCCATTCAACTAAAGGCACTTTTGCAGGAAAAGGGGCTCTTAAATGAGCAGTCGCCAAAGCTTGGAGAGAACCAATATCAGTTCTATGTCAGTGATATGGCAGAGAAATTCCAGATATTTGCCAATTCTATCATAAAATACGGTATCCTCTCAGCGAAACAGGTAGATATTGATAAGTACTAGATGCAGGAGCAAATGTGTATGACAAAAGAAGTGGAAGTGATCATATCCGGGATTCAGAAGTATACTGATCACGAAGATGATGATTTGAAAACTAGGGCTCAGGGGGAATACTATTATCGGAATGGTGCTCATTACGTGCTCTATGAAGAGACGATGGAAGGCTTTACCCAGCCTACAAAGAGTATGTTAAAGATTAAGGACGGGTGCCTGGAGATGACCAGAAAAGGTCTGATCAATACGACCATGACCTTTGATAAAAGCAAGGAAACCAGTGCCCGCTATCAGACGCCTTTTGGGCAGATGAATTTACTGATCCACACCAAGGGATTCTTCCTGTCAGAGACGGAGGACCAGATCTGTGTGGAAGTGGATTATGCTCTGGAAGCAGAGGGAGCGCCCATGGCAGATTGCAGGATACGGATAAGGGTGAATGAGAGATAATAAAAAGCTTGTCGCAAAAAAACGACAAGCTTTTTAACTGACTATTTAATTGGCTTTGCTCCTGCTTTTTCCTGCATCTTTTCAACAAATTTTTTGAATTTGCTCTTCTTTACAGGTTCCATAGCGTTCTTACCATGAAGTCCCTTTACGTTCATCACGTAAATACCACTTACAGTAGCTTTTACTTCTTTTTTGACAGGTACGGAATCAAAGATTCTTTCTTCGCAGATCAGAGTCATGATCTGTGGGCCAACCTTAACCTTAAGGATGGGAAGTTTAGATCTTCTCATATACTTGGGTGTCTGATCCATAACTATCTGTGGAAGACCGGAGTCTTTCAAGCGCATACGCTTTTTGTCGATAATTAACATGGAAACGGTCTGTTTGTTTGCTTCCAATGCTTCCTGCTGCTCTGCCTGTTTCTTCTGTGCTTTCTTGCCTGCAAAGTAAAGGGCAACGATACCGCCGACCAGAAGTACTGCCAGAACGATTAATGTAATTTGTCCTGCTGTCACGGGAATCCCCTCCTAATTTATCCAATCTATTTCATACCGATTATTTTAACATTCTTTTAAGTTTTAAGCAAGACTAATCATACGAGAAAACAGAATTTATGCATATTTAAGAGATTTTCCCTGAAAACTGTGGTACAATGAACATTATAGAGCTGTGTGTCTGTAAAAAGCTTATTGGGGGGCATACAAGGCTTATTACCGATGGAGAAACGAAAGGGATCGTTATGGAAGTGGTATGGGAATTCCTAGCTAAATTGTGGGATGTAACATTGCAAAATATTACCTATATTAATTTGCTGTTATGTATAGCAATCGTTTTTTTTGAACGTAAATCGCCCAAAAGTGTGTGGGCGTGGCTGTTGTTTTTATATTTTGTTCCGGTATGGGGATTTGTCTTCTATCTGCTTCTGGGGGCGGATATGAACAAGAGAAAGATGTTCCGTATCAAAGAAGTGGAGGATCATATCAGTGAATCCATAAGACAGCAGGAGCATCAGTTAAAGACTCTGGATGTGGAGAGCTTTGACACGAATCTGAGTAATTATACGGATCTGGTATTGTACAATCTAAAGACCTGCGGAGCAGTCATCACCGGGGACAATGATGTGGATATTATTACGGATGGTAATGCCAAATTCGATCAGTTGATAGAAGATATCAAAGGTGCAAAAGAGTTTATTCATATTCAATACTATATTATTAAAAATGATGTGTTGTTTGAGCGGATTCG
>JAZUCP010000077.1:0-2117 GCA_045639165.1 Acetatifactor sp.
TTTCCCGCAGCGGCAAATGCCAAGCCCACCGCCATTCCCTCAGGAATATTGTGCATTGTCACCGCAGAAAACAATAAGAAACTTCCGTGACTCATTTTTTCCGGCTTTAATTTTCTCACTGCCACATCCATAAGCCAGAGAAAGACTCCGCCCAAAATGAATCCTCCTCCGGCGGGAACCCACGGCGATATCCCCTGCTGCTCTGCCCGATCCATCGCCGGCAACAATAAAGACCAAACCGAGGCCGCCATCATCACTCCTGCGGCAAAGCCAAAAAAAACTCTTTGCACCGATTCTTTCAATTCTCCACGGAACAGAAACACTATTGCCGATCCAAGCACTGTCATTAGGAAAGTGAATAGCGTCCCAAGACAGGCCATCATATATATATTCATTTAGCTTCACACACTTTCCGCTTTATTACAGATTATGTATAAAGGTGTCTTTTTGCAACAACGTGGCGCGGTCATAAAGACCGCGCCACGCATCATCTTATCCGTTATTACAGCTTAATCGGTTTTTCCTTCAACGCTTCGTCCAAAGCCGCACGTTCTTCCTTGCCCAACAATACTTCCGGCTCACCTTTGTTTACTACCTTAACGTAAAAGTAACAGTTTTCCCTGTTATGAACAATATTTAATACCATACCGTCCAGACTCTGTGTCAAGAGCGCTACTGCACAGCTTGAATTTCCACCCATCCCCGGGAATGCATTGTAGCGAACCACGGACATACGCTGAAAGGTCTTTCCCATCACTTCTTTTATCCGGGAAATATCTTCTTTGTTGACCATATTTTCATACTGCAGATCTTTAATCGCATCATATGCCTCAAAGAAACTCTTTTCAAGATTCTCGGCATCCGATCCTCTCATGAAACGATCATATTTACGTGCAAGGCGATGTTGCTTTACCACAAGGCTGATCACCATTACAAGCAAAAAAATCACCAACAGAATCGTTCCGATCCACAAATATTCCATATTCGCATCAATAAATTGCATGATTGCTTTTAATATTTGATTCATATATTATCCTCATTTACTTTTTCTCACAAGCCCCAATAATATCTATAATTCTTTCCAGTTCGTCCAGTGAAAAATAAGAAATTTCAATTTTTCCCTTTGACTCGTCCTTCCGATTAATAGATACCTTTGTTCCAAGTATATTTTTTAACCTATTTTCATTTAATTGATATGCCGCTTCCACTGCGGGATTAGGTGCTACTTTAACTTCTGTCTCTTTTTTCGGATTTAACGCCTCTTTTACCAGTTTTTCCGCCTCACGCACGCTAAGTGACTTCTCAGCAATTCTTTCGGCAATCAAAACCTGAAGATTACCATCTTCCAAGGCAAGCAGTGCTCTAGCATGTCCCATAGAAATCAATTCATCAATCAACATTTCCTGAACACGCTTATCCAGTTTGAGCAGACGCATCGTATTCGTAATTGCAGAGCGGCTTTTTGAAACTCTCTCCGCAATCTCTTCATGCTTTAAATCAAATTCCTGAATCAAACTCTGATAGGCAAGCGCTTCTTCAATGGGATTTAGGTTTTCTCTCTGAATATTCTCAATCAACGCAATTTCCATGCGCTCCTTGTCAGAATACTCTCTGATAATTACGGGAACCTCTTTGCATCTGGCCAGCTTTGCAGCTCTCCAACGGCGCTCACCGGCAATAATCGCATAATAGTCATCCTTCTTTTGCACAATGATCGGCTGAAGTACTCCGTAATTGAGAATAGAATCTGCAAGCTCTTCCAACGCATCCTGATCAAAGTGCTTTCTGGGCTGATCACGATTTGGCTCGATGAGATTAATATCTATCATTTTTTCCTTCTCGACAACAACTTCCTTCTCGACGATTACTTCCACCGGCTTCTCTACAATAACCTCTTTTTCCACAATAACTTCTTTAATCACCGGTTTTTCCACAATTTTCTCTTTAACGACCTCGTTGTTTGTGTTTTCCTGAATCATCTGAGGAATGAGAGAGTCCAGTCCCTTTCCTAATCCGCCTTTTCTTGCTTTTGCCATGACTTATCTTTCCTCCTCAACATGTTCAATTACTTCCTCAGCCAGTAAACGATAGCTCTCTGCTCCTGCAGATCGGGTATC
>JAZUCP010000078.1:0-2499 GCA_045639165.1 Acetatifactor sp.
GGAGGTTCCATTACCCTGCTTTCCATGCTGGTGATCTGCCTTCCCGGCTATTGGTTCGGCCTGGGTGCCGGCCTCATGACCGGCGCTGCCTACGGCGTACTCCAGCTACTGATCGATCCTTATGTTCTCTTTCCCTCACAAGTGATCGTAGATTACCTGCTGGCCTTCGGCGCACTGGGACTTTCCGGACTTTTTTCCAACAAAAAAAACGGCCTGATCAAAGGCTATCTGGCCGCCATTCTGGGACGCCACTTCTTTTCCGTACTTTCAGGCTGGATCTTTTTCGGCATATATGCCTGGGAAGGCTGGCATCCCCTGCCCTACTCCATGGTGTATAATGGGATCTATATTTTTTCTGAAGCGGCTGTAACTGTACTGCTTCTGGCACTGCCACCGGTAAAGAAGGCTTTGATGCAGGTGAGGGGAAACTAGTTATTTATCCAGGGACTTGAATTACAAATCCCTGGATTTTACATTCTCTTCCATGGCCTCAAAGCACTGTTTCAGGTAGATCATATAGCTTACAGATATAATCGCTCCGCGAAGCATCCTTTTTTCATCGGAGGTGGTTACACCCACGTCCTCTACGGTATCTTTTACCCCAAAGATAAATAAGAGCATATTCTCCAGTTCGGAACAAAAGTAATCATATGCTACTTGATCTGTGTATACTCCTTTCTGCATATGAAATAACTTGTGTATGTTCTCCAGGGAAAGTACATTCTTCATGATGGTGATGGTCAGCAGATGTACGATCTGCTCTGCATAATACAGCTTCTTAACAGGCTTCACATAGCTTCCCTGCTTCACATAATTACTGATCATGGCAGTGGTCACCGGCGAACATCCCAGTGGAGCTATGCACTGATTGATATACTGTACCGTCTGATCCAGATATAGGCCTACATTGGGGATCTCCTTGTATCTTGGCATGTGAAATGCTTTAATGGACTCAGCCATCTTCTTCTTACTTAATTCATTCATGGCTCTATTTTACACTTTCCTCACACATTTTTCCAGTGAAAATGAATACAATATTTTTTCTTTTACCGGCATATTCATGATCTTACCCAGTGCTTCCTCGTAATAATCCAACTGGGTTTCATATCGCTGCCAGAGTTCCCGGTCCGAATGCACTCTGTCCGTTTTATAGTCTAACAGGACGATTCCGTCTTCTTCCACAAAAAAGACGTCTATGATTCCCTGAATTAAAACCTTTTCCTCTTCAGGAAAGATCGGATTCAGCCGCACTGCATCAATTCCCAGTACAAAAGGCTGTTCTTTATAAAGTTGACCTTGTTTTTGTGCTTCTCCCATGCGAAGGGCCACCGGATGCTTTAAAAAGTTCAACAGCTTTCTGTAGTTTACTGCCTCTGCATATTCTTGGGAGAGCGCACCTAACCGGACTTGCTCTTCCAGAAATGGCTGCAGGTTCTTTTCCGCACCTTCTCCCTCATAGATCTTCTGAAAATCCAAAAGCTCCATCACCTTATGGTAGGCATTGCCTCGGAGGGTGGCACTGACCTCCTCTTTCTCCCTGCGAAATGCGGGAACGTAAGCATCCGCTTCCTTTTCTTCAAAGACATGATAAGCAGCCTCATCCTTGTCCGCCATGGCTGCGATCTTCAACTCCGAAACTGTGGTCTTGGTGTAGAGATGGGCCAGATTTTCAAATGCATATTTTTGTGCAAAGCGATCCTGAAGAAGCGTTACCACTTCCTGATCTGCATACCGGGATGCAGTACAAAGCTTTTGTTGTTTCTGATCCAGATCCAGCTGCTCCAAAGCCGTCTGTACATAAAGCTCTTCTCCCGCACAAACACTGACATCTGCCACACTTTCGTCCAGCACCGGCAGTACCAGATCCAGATAGCTTCCCGCATCCAGATACTCCATGATCTTCAACCCACTCAGGGCAGAACCAAAGGTTTCCTCCAATCTGACTGCCGCATCGGAAACGGTTGCTGTCATGATCAGCTTTTCCTTGGCTCTGGTCAGGGCAACATACAAAACTCGCAATTCCTCCGCCAGATTGTCGGCCTTCATCTTTCGGGACAGCACTTCTCTGCGGAAGGTTCTGGACTTGGTTCTTTCCTTTAAATTCACATAGTCCGCCGCGATTCCCATATCCACATCCATTAAGAAGGAGCTGTTAGCATCCTGCATATTAAACCGCTTGGCCATTCCTGCCACAAAGGTGACCGGGAATTCAAGTCCCTTGCTCTTATGGATACTCATAATCCGGACCAGATCCGCATTTTCATCCACCAGCTCTGCTTCACCAAAGTCCACATCATACTTTTCCAATTGCTCAATATATCTGATGAAATGAAACAGTCCGTAATAACTGGTGCTTTCAAATGCCTTGGCTTTCACAAATAACATTTCCACATTGGCTCTTCGCTTGCTTCCTGCAGGCATAGCTGTCACATAATGTAAATAGGAAAAATCATCCAAAATTCTTTGCAGCAGCTCATGAATGGGCATATACACTGTATA
>JAZUCP010000079.1:0-2811 GCA_045639165.1 Acetatifactor sp.
TGATACCCCCTTTTTCGATATTGACACCGAACAAAGCATATACGATCATTCGGATAAAACCGGTTGCTGACCAAGTCTGATCTGCTATGGATTCCCAGTGAATACCGATCTGCCATCCGCCGTCCGGCTCTCCTGTAGAGGAATTATATATTTCATAGAATCCGTCAGTTGCCAGAGCCAATTTAGCCATATTGAAAAGTTCTGATTTCAGAATATCAGATCTGCCGCATTTTGCAGCCGCATCTGCAAAGAAACCGTTTACAAAGGGCCAGATTAAGTTGTTGTGTCTAATAGGCTTTTCTACTGAAGAGATCCCTTCAAAAGGAGGCCAGATAGATACCAGACCAAGATCACTTACTTCCACATTCTTCAAGATACTTTCTGCCTGTTTTTCATCACAAAGCCCAAAAAGAATTGCGAAAGATAGTCCGCATCCTTCCTGAGAAGGATCCAACTCTCCATCCGGATAAATGAAATATCCATACCTTCCCAGTTCATCACTCCACAGCCATTGATTGATTGCTGCCTTCATTGCCTGGGCTTTTTCCAGATATTCCTGTTCCTTTTCTTCATCCTTGCCGATCAGTTTCACCATTTCTGCCAAGATCAGATAGGCATTATAATACAGACAGTTGGTGCTCAGGGTCATAATCCCTGCGGTATCCGGATGACGCTTTACAAAGGATGCCCTGTTGCCCTCCTGATGAAGTCTTTTGGGATATCCTGTAATACCATCATTAAAGAAGGAACCTCCGGTAAATAAGCCGTACTGACTGTTATACTGTGTTTCTTCCATGATTTCCAAAGAATTCTTTACCGTTTCATACGCACCTTTTAAAAATTCTAGATCACCGGTTGTCAGATAATAATACCATGCGCCGGTAGCCCATACGATCTTATCCCAGCTCTGCTTATCCATCTGGAAGCACAGCTTATCATCCACCTTCTCACAAACTGCCCATAATGTGTTCTTTGCCACTTCCGGCTCCAGAAAACAAGCTGCATTCATAGTATTGATGGCTGCATCTCTGGTCCATGGTGTGGGATATCCGCCGCCGGCACGAATCATCAGCCCCGGCTCAGCTTCCAGTAAGCCGGTCTTATTATATTCCTCCATAGGACATTCCACCGTACTGATCTCCAAGAGGGTATGTAAAGCCATCTTCCATGCCTTTACCAGATCCTCATTTTTGCTTTCCAGCACCGGTGCCTTTAACAATGCGTTATTAATGTACTCCTTCATTCGTTTCCTCCCTTACCCTATGATATCTTTCATAGCTCTCTTTACGTTTTTATATGCGATTTTTTCAATCTGTTCTGTAGTAAACCCATTCTTTGCCATGGCATTGAATAAAAGCTGCATTTTGGAGCAGTCCGGGATATCAAAATCCCCGAAGGTACCATCAAAATCCGTTCCCACTGCTGCCACTTCAATACCGCCCACATTCACCATATGCTTCAGATGTGCAATCATCCGGGGAATGGTACTTTCCCTGCCGGATGCATTTTCATTTAAAAACGGTCCTGCAAAATTCAGTCCCATTACACCGCCCTTTTGACCAAGTGTCCGGATCATCTCATCCGTCATATTTCGTCTATGTGGGGCAAGGGCACGACAATTGGAATGACTGGCGATAAAAGGCTTTTTCGAGATCTTAGCCACATCCCAAAATCCCCCGTCATTTAAATGAGATGCATCCACTGCCATTCCCAATTCATTCATCCGAAGGACGGCTTCCTTCCCAAACTTCTTCAAGCCCTTATTCATAATCTGGGTATCCAAAGAATTAGGGAACCCAAAACAATTCTCATAATTCCAGGTAAGGGCGATCATCCGAATCCCTTCCTCATACATCCATTCCAGCTTCTTCATGCTGCCTTCCACAGCACGACCGTCCTCCAGAGAAAGGATACCGCTCATTTTTCCGGCCCTCTCATTGGCTTCCAGATCCCCAAGGCATCTTGCAGGTGCAATCACGTCAGAATGTTCCTTCATGCTTCTATTAAAAATACCAATCAAGGCCTTTACATACTCCATATCCTCCGGAAAAGGCCTCCCCAGCTCTTCTCTCATGGACTCAGGCAACATAAAAATGGCAAAAAACTGTGCCAGACAGTCCCCTGTCTTCATCCGCTCTATATCCAACATAAACTCCGGTATACGATATACGGATTCTTTTTCTTCAGTATAAGTCCGCATCAACGTATCGCAGTGCATATCTACATATTTCATTTCATTCTCCAATTTCACTAAATATACATTTATTATACCAATTCTTCTGCAGGTCTTCAACGTATATTTAAAGAAAATGACCACTCGACTCTAAGAATCGAATGGTCATTGATATACAACTATTATTATTTTTTAATTTACACTACACCTTTCTGCAGCATCACATTTGCATAAACAGCACTTTCTCCGGTAGCGATAATGGCATACGCGGTTTTGGCCTCTTCATAAAATGCAAACCTTTCGATATTTCCAACTGCATCTGCGCCGCGATCATCATGTTTTGCAACGATCTCCTTATAGATATCCCAGATAGGCGTTGCAATTCTTCCTACGTCTCCGGGCATCAGCTCCATCAGGTTGACCGGCTTTTCCACATAAGTATCCAGTGGAAATACCTGCAGGATGGCATCCAAGATCTCCGGCACACCATGTCCGTCCATACGGATCACGATTGCGTCCTTTCCCATGGTTTCTGCTGGGAAATTACCGTCTGCAATCACAATTCTGTCGCTGTGTCCCATCTCACATAACACCTTTAAAAGCTGGGGTGATAAAATCTTTGGAATTCCTTTTAACAT
>JAZUCP010000080.1:0-6218 GCA_045639165.1 Acetatifactor sp.
CACCGTATGCTCTGAACGGTAACATGGGATTACAAAGCTTATTTTTTTCATTTCGTCGTCTTCCTATCTGTTCAATATTCCCATCAGAACAATGTCCCTGTACTGACCATCAATACAAACATCATCCCGCAAAAAAGCTTCTTTCTCAAATCCGGCCTTTTCATAGCTGCGAATAGCCTGAATATTCTCCGCATACACCCGCAGAAACAAGCGGTGCAGCTTTAACTCTTCAAAACAATATCGAATCATCAGCCTAGCCGCCGCCGTACCATATCCCTTTCCACGTGCGGAGGATTCTCCGATAAAGATACCATATTCCGCCTTGTGATGGGTATGATCAACGTCCCTTACGTAGACAGATCCCACCGGCTTGTCCGTACCATTTTCACAGATGATCATCTGCACCACATCTCCGGTTTCCACCTTGGTTCGAATCCAGTTCTCATGACTTTCTCTTGTAAAAAGTGCCTGGTAAATAAAGTTCTTTCTTACACTGTCCGTATTTCTCCACTTCACAATCAAGTCTGTGTCATCATACGTCATCATACGCAGGTAAATCCCTGCATCTATATCAATATACTGATTCATATACTATACCCTTTAACACGCATTATATATTATTTTATCACAGTATTTATCCCACTGCAACTTAAGGTATTCTTAAATTCCCTAATGTACAAGACGATATACTGTAAATATTTTATCTTCGCCGCACGAAATCTCATCCACCGACTCTAGTTTGCAATCCCCAAATCGTCTGATGAGATATGACTGCAGTCCTTCCATATTCCTTGTTTTATCTGCCAGAAATAAAGTTTCTACATCCTGATATAAAGCTTCTGCCCCATCTTCTGCATTCCTGTCGGCAAGACGTTTCAAAGCGGACGGACTGGCACTCATCCAGCCTCCTGCCAGCATGAGATTGCTTCCATCTCTTCCATATTGGAGTTCTCCATACTCCACAGCGGAAAAAACATCTATCAAATACAGATTATTCTCCTGATTTTCACAATAATCCTTTAATACATTCCATTCTTTTTGGATCTGCCCCTGCTCTGTCACCTTTACATAAGCATCTTTTACCTGAATAAACAGCACTCCTGCAACCACAACTGCCAGCAAGCCCTTTATGCCCCCAGTCATAGGTACACTGCTGAACATTCCCGCCAGTAAAAGCAGCTCTATAATATATAGTGATACACTGACTCTTTCCGGAAATCTCCCCCGATATATGAGATAAATCCATATCAGGCTACGTCCGACGCCAAGACAACCAAGAATCACTAAGCCTTTCCAATTCCATCCAAAGATAAGCATCACAGCTAACAATCCATACAAAAGCAGCCATAAAAGCACATAAAGATTCTTACTATACCGAAGCTCATAATAGTATTGCTTTACACAGTCCTTAATTCTGGCTGCGCCATCCGTATTTTGTATCATTCGGCGCTGCACCTGCGCTACAACCTTCGTCAAGGTTTCCACATCCACAGAATTGTCCAGTATCGTGTTATAGCTATTCAGCACGTAAAACTCATCTTCCGTCATTCCATACTCTTCATATGCTTTCCCATAATGATCTGTAGAATGAAAATCCGTGTAATCAAACAGCTCCGTTCTTGCTTCATTGTATGTCAAATAGCTTTGCCAGTCATCCGATGAATAAGCCAGGTAATTGATACCTGCACATATAAATAGTGCGGCCAGTGCGATTCCACCGACTTTTACCCAAGACAAAAAGTCCGCTTTTATCTCCTGCCACATCTTGCCCGATTCATTCCACAACACAGCTACCAGTAAAAATGGAAGCACTAAATACGCAATCTGGCTACGGATCATCCATGCCAACAGCCAGTAAACAACAGCTTGCATTTCTTTTTTTCCTGTGCTTAACAGAAAAGCTGCCGTTCCCGCCAGAACCGCAGCTATCATTGTATAATGCATATACCAAAAGAAGGGTAACACAAAAAGAATGCCACAAAGCACTTTCACAAAGACACCCTTATCCTGCTTTGATGGTAACGTTACAATACTTACCACCGGTCCGATCAGACATCCAGCAAAAAGCAGCTCCATCCAGGGAACACCTGCCGCTAATCTGTATAACATACTCAAAATGCCGGTGAGCGGATACTTCATATACACTGCATGTCCATCCGGTATGCCCAAATAACTACCGGACAGGATGCTTCTCATCATCACATCATCATTCAGATAAAATACCGGCCTGCACACCAATGAAACCGCCACAAATATTGCAGCCATCAAGCAAACCACTATCATCTTTTCCCGCTTCGCCTTCAAATCTACTTCACCCTTTCAGCTGAAAATATTTATCCTTTCAGCTTCGTCTTCTTTTCTACATTCACACGATTTAATCGGTATTCAAAATCCCGGCGATCCTTTGCAACCGTATTATCCAGAACAATACCTGCCGATAACATCTGTAGCCCTGCAATCGCCAAAAAGCCGCATCCGATCAAAGTAGGGAATCTGGGCACCAATCCGGTCTGTATATATTCGCGCATCACCGGAATGAAGAGTACTCCTGCAACGACCAACAAAATTGCGGCAATCATGCCAAAACACTTCAGCGGTTGGTAATTCTTGTACAACTGCAGCATCTTTTTGATTACCTTCATGCCATCCTTATAAGTATTCAACTTAGACTCACTGCCCTCAGGACGATCACGATACTGCACGATCACATTATCCACCTGCATATTGTAATTCACAGCATGAATGGTCATTTGCGTTTCAATCTCAAAACCTGCGGAAATCACAGGGAAGGTTTTTACAAATTCATAGGAAAAAGCTCTGTATCCAGTCATAATATCCTTGATCTCTGTGCGGAACAGATGATTGATACAGGTTCTCATAAGAGTATTGCCAAAATTATGGAAAGGTCTTTTATTTTCCGTGAAATAGGTAGAGGACAATCTGTCACCCACAACCATATCTGCATTATGATAAAGCACCTTATCTACCAGTTCTCTTGCACAATCCAAGGGATAGGTATCATCTCCATCAATCATCAGGTAACACTCCGCGTCAATCTCTCGAAACATTCTGCGAATGACATTTCCTTTCCCTTGCTTATATTCATTTCTCAGGACTGCCCCTGCTTTCACAGCCAGCTCCGCTGTTTGGTCCTTTGAATTATTGTTATATACATACACAACTGCTTCCGGCAATGCTGCCTTTACATCCGTCACCACTTTTTCAATGGTTTTTTCTTCATTGTAGCAAGGAATAAGTACTGCTATTTTATCCATCCGTTTTCTCCTTAATCCATATGATTATGCACTGTAATATGCCACAACCTTCTTAACCGCCTTGATCACATCCATCACATCTTCGTCCGTCAGCATGGGATACAGAGGGATACTCATGACCTCGTTATAAAAGGCTTCCGCTTCCGGGCAGATTCCTTTTTCATATCCCAGCTTTTCATAATAGGAATGCCAGTATACAGGCAGGTAATGTACCTGTGGGCATGTATTTTCTGCATACAGCGCATCAAAGAACTGTCTTCTGTCACAGGTAAGCAATTCCAAATTCAACCGCAGAATATATAAATGCCGCACTGTATCTGACTCCGGAATCTCTCTTTGAATTTTGATTTCAGGCATATCGGCAAAAGCCCCATCGTACATTTTTACAATTTCTTTTCTTCTGGTTGCGAACATAGGAAGCTTATCTAACTGACTGCTTAACAAAGCTGCCTGAAAGTCTGTAATTCTATAATTATATCCCAGTTCTACCTGTTCATTATACCACAAGGCGTCTGTAGGATTTACCATCTCGCTCTGGTCTCTGGTAATACCGTGGGTACGAAGTCGCATTAACTTACGATATAACTCATAATCGTTGGTTGTAATGGCGCCGCCTTCTCCCGCAGTAACCGTCTTTACCGGATGGAAGCTAAAAGTGGTCATATCAGCCAGGCTTCCGATGCCTTTGCCCTTGTAGGTTGTACCGATGGAATGTGCTGCATCTTCAATAAACACTAACTGATACTCATCACAGATTTTTCTTAACGCATCATATTCTACAGCCTGTCCCGTAAAATCCACTGCCACAATTCCCTTGGTCCTTGGTGTGATCAGCTTTCTTACCGATTCCGGATCAATATTATAGGTATCCGGCTTAATATCTGCAAAAACCGGTGTTGCTCCACAGTACAGGACGCAGTTTGAAGATGCTGCAAAGGTAATGGAGCTTACAATTACCTCGTCTCCCTCCTGAAAGCCTGCTGCCAATGCCGCAAGGTGCAATGCCGCAGTTCCATTGGAAACCGCAACCGCATATTTTGCCCCTGTCACCTTACATATTTTTTCTTCTAATTCACCAATCTTAGGTCCGCAAGTAAGATAATCGCTTTTCAAAGCCTCAACCACTGCTTCGATATCTGCCTGGTCAATATACTGCCTTCCATAAGAAATTCTATTTTCTCGAACCGGCTTTCCACCGAATATCGCCAATTGTTCCATATATGCCTCTTTTCTGCATTTTACGTGCTTTTCTATTCTTTCGTATATTATATCAGACTTCTCCTGATCTTTCCAGCATTTACTACATCCAATCCGGCGTCCATTCCACATCCGTTTCGTTATCATCCGGCGTCGGAGTTGGCTCTGGTGTAGGTTCTGGAGTTGGTGTCGGCGTTGGGGCTGGTGTCGGTGTTGGTGTCGGCACTGGTGTCGGCGTCGGTGTTGGCTCCGGCGTTGGTGTCGGCGTTGGTGTCGGCGTTGGTGTCGGTGTCGGCGTTGGTGCCGGCGTCGGTGTTGGCTCCGGCGTTGGTGTTGGCGTTGGCGTTGGAGTCGGCGTCGGCGTTGGTGTTGGCGTCGGTGCTGCCGTTGGTTTGGCCGTCGGAGCCGCCGTTGGCTTGGCGGTTGGTGCCGCCGTTGGTTTGGCGGTTGGTGCCGCCGTTGGCTTGGCGGTTGGTGTCGCCGTTGGTTTGGCGGTTGGCGTCGCCGTTGGCTTAGCGGTTGGTGTCGCCGTTGGTTTGGCCGTCGGCGTCGCCGTTGGTTTGGCCGTCGGCGTCGCTGTTGGTGTTGCTATTGGTGTCTGTGGCTCTTCTGCCCAGATATTCTGAAGCGCCTTCTTCAAACTACCATTCCCCAAATGTGCATAAATATTTTCCCCTTCGCCCGCTGTGGAATCCTGGATTGATTCCTGCGGTCTGGAATCCTCATACAAAGGGTCTGCCTTTATATAATCATCCACTTGACCTAAATCGGCCCACATATTTCCATCAAATACCAGAAGTTTTCCATCCAACACGCGAACACTGATTGTACTGCCATTGGAATGGGGGACTGTTTCATCCACATCCGGACTTTCCCCCGGTTCGTATTCTGTATATTGTGGATAATCAGGGCATCCCATTATGCCGGCACTAAATCCAGCTGTCATCATGTTCTGACTGACTGCCAAATACTTTTTTCTATCCTGTGCATACGCATATACAACCTGGGATCTGCCTTGTGCATCAATAAGTCCTTCCGGCTGTTTTACGAGAGTCTGGCCATTTTCATCAAATGCTCCCTCATACTCTACAAAATCAAAGTCATTTTTATGGTTCCACAGGGACATAAGTTCCCCCGGTGTCTTTCCAAGTCTCACTCTGGCCTGATATTCGCCTTGGATTTTTCCGTCAACAAAAGTACCGGTTTCATTCCAAATACTGCTGCTTGAAAATTCAAATCTCCAGCTTTCGAATGCCCCCTCATACTGTCCTTCCTTCAAGGAAGTTTTTATTACCTGCAAATTGTCCGGGGTTCTTACAATCACTGTAACTGCTTCTCCGTCTGTTTTCCACACCGTTGTTTTCTCTGCTCCCAAAGCATCAAATCCAACCTGAACATTCCATATTTGCTCATTGATCTTCCGATAATAATTTCGCACACCGGTTTTCATCTTAGGCATCATTACAGCTTGCCAGTCTTTATGATAGAGCATAGCCAATGCCTCGCCAAATAATTCTTCTGCATCCATATTTTGCTGCAGTCTTTCTGCCATTGTTTGAATATCACTTTCTTCCTCCGACAGATTCACTGTAATATCCTGCAGTAAATCATAAGCCTGAACATTCCCGTTAAGCCTATAATTCAGTTCCAGCACATCTCTGGCATCTTTATAGCAGGCTTTTCCCAAATAAATCTGTGCAAGCTCCATATATTCTTCATCAGAAAAGGAAGCAGACCCGTATCGCT
>JAZUCP010000081.1:0-27797 GCA_045639165.1 Acetatifactor sp.
GCCTTTGGCTGTGTGTTTTTGCTGCCCGATGGAAGTATTTATGTAGAAAACGGAAGCGGCAATAATCCGGAGTCTGCAAAGCTTCGAAATGTGACCGGAGAGATGTTAGGAGCCATGTTTGCAGTCAGATGGGGGATCAAAAATGGGTTTTCCAGACTGGAGCTTCGTTATGACTATGAGGGCGTGGAAAAATGGGTTACCGGAGCCTGGAAAAGCAAAACGGAGCTGACACAGAAATATGCAGAGGCAATGAGACGGTGGAGCAGGCAGATCCAATTGGAATTTACCAAGGTGGCTGCTCATACCAATGTTTTTTATAATGAAATGGCGGATCAGCTTGCCAAGAAGGCACTTGAAGAAAAAGAAGGGGTGCCGGAGATTCTCAGAAAAGAGGAAATGGAGCAGTGGAAGCAACAAGATTAAATAAATATCTGGCCCAGTGCGGCGTCTGCTCCAGAAGGGAAGCGGATAAATTGATCGAAGCCGGAAAGGTCCTTGTTAACGGGCAGATTGCAGATATGGGCTATAAAGTGACCGACGAGGATGTGGTACAGGTAGGGAAAAAGGTACTAGGTGGAAAAGCCAAAACCGCAGTTCTTGCTTTTTATAAGCCGGTGGGCGTTACCTGTACGGAAAAGGATAAATATGCAGAAAAGATGGTGAATGATTATATCGATTATCCGGTCCGGGTGACTTATGCGGGGAGGCTGGATAAGGATTCGGAAGGGTTGCTCCTTTTGACCAATGATGGGGATCTGATCAATGCTCTTATGCGTGGCGCAAACGGTCACGAAAAAGAGTATATTGTGAAGGTGAATAAAGAGATTACGGATACCTTTCTGGAGCAAATGCAAAAAGGTGTCTATTTGGAGGAACTGGAAGTAAAAACCAGACCATGTAAGTTGGAGAAGATGGGGAAATTCACCTTTCGCATTATCCTGACCCAGGGATTGAATCGTCAGATTCGTCGTATGTGCAAGACTTTCGGTTATGAGGTGGTGCAGTTGAAACGGGTACGAATCATGAATGTATTATTGGGTAAACTGATACCGGGACAATACCGGGAAATCACCGGAGAAGAATTAAAAGAGCTGTATAAAAGTGTGGGAATGTAGATAACCCAAGGCAAATGCAGACAGGAGATAGGAAATGGCTGATCAAAAAACGGATCGTATCAAATATCTGGTAGAGATATTGAATGAAGCATCGAAAGTATATTATGCTCAGGATGGAGAGATCATGAGCAATTATGAGTATGATAAATTGTATGATGAACTGGTTTCGCTGGAAGAAGAAACGGGGATCGTGCTGGCCAATAGTCCTACAGTAAATGTAGGCTATGAGGCTGTGGAAGAATTGCCCAAGGAAGCCCATGAATTTCCTATGTTATCCTTAGGAAAGACCAAGGATAGAGGAGAACTGGCGTATTGGCTGCAGGGGCAGGAAGGACTTTTAAGCTGGAAGCTGGACGGACTCACAGTGGTGCTTACCTATAGAGGAGGAAAACTGGAGAAGGCAGTTACCAGAGGCAATGGAGAGATCGGGGAAGTGGTTACCAACAATGCCAGAACCTTTAAAAATCTTCCTTTACAGATTGCATTTAAGGGTGAGCTGATCCTTCGCGGTGAGGCGGTGATCACCTATAGTGATTTTGAGAAGATCAATGCACAGATCAAGGAAGGGGAGGAAAAATATAAAAATCCCCGGAATCTCTGCAGTGGCTCCGTGAGACAGCTTAATAATGAGATCACAGCACAACGAAATGTGCAGCTATATGCATTTACTCTGGTACATGCGGAAGGTGTGGATTTTGAGAACAGTAAGGAAAAACAGTTTTTGTTCTTAAAGGACCAAGGCTTTAATGTGGTGGATTATATCAAAGTAAGGCCGGAGACCATTCAGCAGGCAGTGGAAGAATTTGAAAAAAGGATACAGACCTATGATGTTCCTTCAGACGGTCTGGTGCTGAGCTTTGAAGATATTGCATATGGAGAAGCGCTGGGAAGAACCGCTAAGTTCCCCAGACATTCCATCGCTTTTAAGTGGCAGGATGAGATCAAGGAGACGGTTTTAAAGGAAATGGAGTGGAGTGCCAGCAGAACAGGATTGATCAATCCGGTGGCAATCTTTGAGCCGGTAGAGCTGGAAGGAACCACAGTCAGCAGAGCTTCTGTCCACAATATCAGTATTGTGAGAAGCTTAAAGCTGGGATTGGGAGATCGGATCACTGTATATAAGGCCAATATGATCATTCCTCAGATTGCGGAGAATCTGACCGGTAGTGATACCCTGGAGATTCCGGAGTATTGCCCCGTATGTGGGGGAAGGACCCAGATTCATTCTGTCAATGAAGTGCAGTCCTTGTATTGTACCAATGAGGAATGTGATGCGAAAAAGATTAAAGCATTTACCTTATTTGTGAGCAGGGATGCATTAAATATTGAAGGCTTGTCTGAAATGACTCTGGAGAAATTCCTGGCACAGGGATTTTTACATGAGTTTGCGGATATTTATAAATTGGATCAATACAAAGAGCAGATCGTGGAGATGGAAGGCTTTGGAGAAAAGTCCTATCAAAACCTAATGACCAGCATAGAAAATTCCCGAGAAACCATATTGCCGAAAGTACTGTATGCTCTGGGTATCGCGGGAATCGGCGTAGCCACAGCAAAAGTTTTAAGCAGACATTTCGATTATAGTCTTGACAAACTGATGCAGGCTGATGTAGAACAATTAAGTGAGGTAGAAGGAATCGGAGAGGTGATTGCCACTGCATTTGTGGAATACATGCGTAATCCAAAGAATATTGCCCAGATTCACAATCTGATGGCAGAGCTGAAGCTGGAGGAGGTAAAAGCTGTTGAGGCGGGAAGCCCCATCAGCGGAAAGACCTTCTGTATCACCGGCAGCTTGATTTACTTTGCAAGCCGCAATGAATTGAAAGATTTGATTGAAGGAAAGGGCGGTAAGGTGACCGGAAGTGTGACTTCAAAAACCACATGTCTGATCAATAATGATATTACCTCCAATTCTTCTAAAAATAAAAAAGCCAAGGAATTGAATATTCCGATCATAACGGAAGAGGACTTCCGAAATCTATATTTGAGTTAAGGAGATGCTGATATGCCTATTAGAATTCAAAATGATTTACCTGCAAGAGAGATATTGGAACGTGAAAATATATTTGTAATGGACGAATATCGTGCAATGCACCAGGATATCCGTCCTCTTCAAGTGCTGATCTTAAATATCATGCCTGTGAAGCAAGATACGGAGCTTCATCTGCTTCGTATGCTGGCAAATACCCCATTGCAGGTGGACATTACCTTCTTAAATATGAAGAGCCATATTTCTTTGAATACGTCTCCCAACCATTTGGATAGATTCTACACAACCTTTGAGGAGATTCGTCATAAAAATTATGACGGTTTGCTCATTACAGGAGCACCGGTGGAGGATATGACCTTTGAAGAAGTGGATTACTGGGATGAAATGTGCGAGATCATGGACTGGGCGGAAACCCATGTTACTTCCACCTTACATATTTGCTGGGGAGCGCAGGCAGGCTTCTACCACTACTATGGTATCAACAAAAGATCCCTTCCCGAGAAGCTTTTCGGTGTATATCTCCATAAAGTATCCAATCGAAGAACACCTCTGGTAAGAGGCTTCGATGATGAATTTCTGGCTCCTCACAGCCGCCATACAGAAACACCGGCTGAAAGCATCCATGCCTGCCCGGAAGTGACTGTCCTGGCAGAAGGAGAAGAAGCAGGTGTATTCCTGGCAATCGCAGAAGATGGAAAGAAGATCTTCGTAAACGGACATCCGGAATACGACAGATATACCTTACATAATGAATATTACAGGGATTTGAATAAGGGACTGCCTATTCATGTGCCTTATAATTACTATCCAAACGATGACCCAACTGAAAAGCCGTTGCTGCAGTGGAGATCCCATAGCAATAATTTGTATACGAATTGGTTGAATTATTACGTATATCAGGTCACCCCGTATGAATTGTAGATAAAGTAAAAATAGTTCATAAAAGAAAAGATTAACCTGGGCTTAATTGCTCAGGTCTTTTTCTTTCATGAGCGAAAAAGCCGGAATAAAATGCCAGAGAGGAAAGGATGTCAAATAAATAAATGTGCATAAAAAATTATAAAAAATATGCAGATAACACTTGAGAATCTGCATATAAAATGATAAAATATATGCAGATAATAGGAGGGTTGATATGCACATTTTTGATTATTCATTTTTAGATAATGGTCTGTTGCCATCTGGAATTTTAAATTTAACTGCAACAATCAGTGCCTTAAAAGCACTTGCAGATGAGCGTCGCAGCAATAACCAAAAGGTTTATACCGAGTTAGAATCTATTGCCAGAGTACAGTCCGTAAAGAGTTCCAATGCAATTGAGGGAATCATTACAACAGATGCCAGAATCAGAGAGATTGTAAACGGAAACAGTGCTCCGTTAAATCATAATGAAATGGAGATAGCTGGTTATAGGGATGCTCTTGATATGATTCATAGCCGACATGCAGAGATTTCTTTTAATGAGAAAACAATTCTTCGTATGCATGAGATAATGATGAATATCGCAAATTATGCGTATGGCGGAAAATACAAAATAGAAGATAATCTGATTATGGCGATCGATGCAAACGGGAGGAGAAGCGTTCGGTTCAGACCAGTTCCGGCACCGGATACCAAAGATGCTATGGAACAATTGGTATTGGCATATATGGATGCCAGAGCCAATTCTAATGTCAATCAGCTTTTATTGATTCCCTGTGTGATTCTCGACTTTTTATGTATTCATCCTTTTCTGGATGGAAACGGAAGAGTGTCACGCCTGCTGTCATTGCTTTTAATGTACAAAAACGAGTATGATATTTGTAAATATGTATCTTTTGAAGAGCAGATCAATAATTCAAAGGATCATTATTATCAGTCATTATATGAGTCTTCCCAAGGATGGCACGAGAACCAAAACTCTTATATCCCGTTTATGGAAAACTTTCTGATGACTCTTTACAAGTGTTATAAAGAATTGGATTTACGTTTTTCTACCATCAATGGGAAACGACTGAAAAAGAATCAACGTATTGAACAGACTGTGTTAAATAGTGTGTTGCCAATATCAAAGTCTGAGATTTGTGACATATTGCCGGATATCAGTGCTACAACGGTGGAAGCAGTGCTTGGTAAGCTGGTAAAGGATGGAAGTGTCAAGAAACTTGGTCAGGCACGTAATACGAAATATGTGAATGCAAAATATGTAAAATAGCAAGATTCATAAATTGTATTATTTTGGTATTCGGAGGCATTTTCATGGGAAAATCATTTTTGTGTGGTATCCATATTCTTTTGGTTGTATTCACATTTACGGCATGTCAGCTTTTGCCCGAAGAGGCAGTATTGCCCAAAGCACCGATTCTTCATTCCTATGAGGTGAAGGAGTATAAAATGGATATCGTAAAGCGGGGAGATTTGATCAAAACCACCTCTGTAAGCTGTAATTATATGCCGGCGAAGGAAGAGGATTTAAGTTTTTCTCAGGGAGGAATACTGATCGACAAAATATATGTGAGCGAAGGTCAGCAGGTGAAAAAAGGAGATCTGCTGGCCGGATTAGTGTGCGATGATTTATTGGATCAAAAAGAGCAGTTGGAATATGAATTAAGAGTTCTGAGGATGAAAATTGAGCATTACAAAGAACAGCAGGAGATAGAAGAAATTATCTTAGAATTAAAAAGGGTCAAGGCAGAGGAAAAGCAGGCGGAAGAATCTCAGTATATAAAATTGATTCAGGATGCGGAAGATAGTATTTATCTGGCGGAGCTTCGATTAAAGGAAATTCGGGAGGCATTAGAGCTTCGAAATTTAAAAGCCGGATTGGATGGAGTTGTGACTTATGCATTAAAAGTTCAGGAAGGAGACCGGTCAGTAAAAGATAACAGGGTTATTACCATATCCGATATGGACAGCACGGCATTTCTTGTAAAAGGAACGACTAGCCAATATTTCGAGGAAGGAATGGAGGTTGTGATTAGGCAGCAAAAGCAGGAGTATGAGGCTGTGGTGGTAGATGGAACGGAGCTTGGTCTGGAAGAAAATCCGGAAGACACCGTCTATTTAAAACCGGTTCATCCGGATCCCACCCTTGAAGAAGGAGCCAGAGGCAGTATAAATGTTGTCTTGGAAGAAAAACGGAATGTTTTATATGTGGATCAGGATGCAGTAAAGACGTCTAATGGAGAAACCTTTGTGTATATGCCCGATGAAAACGGATTGCGAGTGATGCGGCCGGTAATTGTGGGAATGGAATGTGAAGGAAATCTAGAGATTATCAGTGGTCTTTCAGAAGGTGAAAGTGTTATTCTGGATTAGGGGTAAAGAATGAAAAAGAAACGATTATGGATCAGCACACTACTGGTGTGTTTCAGTCTGAGTGTTATGGGCTGCAGTAAAGTGGAGAAAGACATACCGGAGTTAATGGAACCGGTAGGTATTGTGATAGATACCGTCGAAGTGCAAAGAGGAAATCTGGAGGATGTTACCCTGTTGAATGGCACAGTTGTTCCTCATGTGGAAGCTTTGTGCTTTACGGAGGATGGAATCCTAGAGGAAATGTGTGTAAAGGTTGGAGATGTGGTTTCTAAAGGACAGGTATTGGCTGTAATCAGTCAGGAGACACTTGAGGAAGAAATCCATCAGCTGGAACAGGAGATTCAGGATATTGTAAAAAGAGGGGAATTTGCTGATCGTCAGACAGAGGCAGAAATCCGGGCAGAGAAACTGGAACTGGAGCTGATCTGGGAGAATGGTGAGTTGCATCAGTGGAAGAGTGGTAACGGCTTAATTGACTATAATATACGATATTTTGAAAATGAATCAAGAGCGTTGAAATTTCAGCAGACGAAAGAATTAAGAGAACTGGAATTGTCTGAAAAGAGAAAACGCCTGAGTCAGTTAAAAGCTAAAGTAGGGAATCAAAAGATTCTGGCACCATTTACCGGGCAGGTGGTGTATGCCGGAGAATATGAGCAGGGAAGTAAAGTAAAAGGATTTGAAACTGTGATTTGTCTGGCGGATGAAACCAGATTAAAGGTTGTTTCAGAGTTTATTGCTGAAAATGATGTAAAGAATGCGGAACAGATTTTTTGCAGAATAGGAAATCGGGAATATGCCCTGGAATACCTTCCTTATACAACGGAGGAATACCTGGAACTGGTTTTTGCCGGGGGAAAAGTGGATACCAGATTTCAGGTGGCTGCCGGAGAGGGTGAGATTACCAGTGGCCAATATGCCGCAGTTTTTCATGTGGCGGATCGGAGAGAGAATGTTCTGTATCTTCCCAATCATGCCCTGTATCAGGATGGGGAAGGCACTTATGTCTATAAAATGGCAGGGGGACAAAGAGTCAAGACACGAATTAAGACCGGTATCCAAACCACAAATCATACAGAGATTGTGGCTGGCCTGACAGAAGGCGAAGAGATCTATGTTGAGGAAGTACTAAAGACCGCTGATCAAAATGCCGATACTGTTAAAAAAAATGGATATACAGAGGAAAAAACGGGCTCTGCGGAGGTCGTCTATTTGGAATACAAGAATCTTGCCTGGGATAACGGACAGGATTCTATCCGGGAGATCCTGGTTCGAAAAGGCCAGAAGGTAAAGGCAGGAGAAGTATTGGCCGTTTTTGATGTTTCGGAAAAGAAGTCCGAGCTGGAAGCTCTAAAGCTGCAGTTAAAAAGAAAGCAGGAAGATTTGCTGAAAGAGTCGGAGAAAAGAAAAATGGCAATCGAAAAAGCAAAAGAGTATGCCATTTATCATTATAAATACAGAGAACTGGATATTGAAAATTTCAAGATTGCAAAGCAGCAGGCCCAGTATGAGCAATATGTATATGAAGCAGAAAAGGAGATTGCCAAATTGCAGGAGCAGCTCTCTAAACTGCAGGATAAGCAGAAAAAGAATCAGATAACGGCACCCTTTGACGGAGTGATAGACTGGGTAGCCGGTTATAATCCGGGAGATCCTGCAGTGGCGGGCAGTCCTTTGATTCGTATGTATTCTATAGAGTATCCGGTGTTTGAAGCTGCTGAGGTTTCGGACGGACTGCGATACAATATGGAGGTGGATGTGGAGATTTCTTTCGGAAACAAGAAGGAATCCTACAAGGGACGAGTGATTTCCACACAAGCAATTTTGCCCAAGGATGTCACACAGAAAAAACTATTGATTCAGTTGGAGGAGTCAATTGGTGACAGGGAGATCACAGGCAGAATTACCTATCGCAGCACAGCGGAAGAAGGTCAGAACCTGGTAATAGAGTAGGAGGAGATATGTTTCATTTTGTTTTATGTAAAATACGAAATAAAAAATGGATGATTCTCAGTCTTCTTCTGGGGAATCTTCTGATGATAGCCATTGCCGCATCCACATCCATGTATTCCAATGCGGCTCTTCAACGAATGCTGACCAATGATTTGAGTGAGTATTTGGTGGAACATAATAAATACCCGGGTACTGTGATCGTATCCTATGATTGCAGGGGGTTTGGGGAGCTGAAAGAATCGGAATATGTCAAGGTGGACTTGGGGCCGGAGCTTTTAAAGAACTGGATGAAAGAGATGGATATTAATATCCTTCGTATGGGTATTCACTATGAAAAGACGGGGGTTATTGCAAATCATGAACATATGGTGGAGGATGCCAAGAATAGTCTGCGACTGCGTCTTACCGGATATTCTGATTTAGGGAATTATGTTCATATGCTCAGTGGAGAAATGTACACGGATCAGTTGGAGGACAATACCTTTGATGTGATTGTAAATGAGAATACTTTCGTAACACAGAAATTGATGTTGGGTGAAAAATTACAGCTCAGTGCTTTGAAGGATGCGGCAGGAAATCCTTACTATGCCAGAGTGGCAGGTGTTTTTGAATGCAATGATGTGCAGGATGTATATTGGACAACCAATCCTACGGCGTGGGATAATATCTGTATGATGGATGAAAATTTATTCCGTCAATTATTCATTAATCTGAATCAGACCAATGTAAATTATGATTCGGAATGGTATGCAGTAGTGGATTATACGGATATGCAGGGCGAAAGGGTCAAAGAATATCAGGAGATCACAGAGCGGTATCTGAAACAATATGAAGCTTTGAAGGTTCGTGATGTAAAAACTCATTATGGGGACATTTTTGAAAATTATGTGATTCAGGCACGTAAATTAAATACCACGATCTGGGTTTTACAGTTTCCGGTGTTTATCTTGCTGGTTTCATTTGTCTTTATGGTCGCCGGACAGATGATGGATATGGAAGAAAATGAAATTGCAGTCTATAAAAGCAGAGGAGCGAACAAGAGACAAATTGTAGGGGTTTATTTACTCCAGAGTCTGGTCATAGGGGCTGTTGCTTTAGGGGCAGGAATCCCGCTGGGAGTCTGGATCTGTAAGGTTTTGGGGGCATCCAATTCTTTTTTGGAATTTGTGCAGAGGAAAGCATTGCCGGTTCAGATCACCGGACAGAGTCTCGGTATTGCAGTGTTGACAGCAGTTGTATCAGTGTGTGCAATGGTGCTGCCGGTTCTTCGATATGCAAAAGTAAATATTGTGGATCACAAGCGTAAGAAACATGGAAGGAGAGAGAAACCGTTATGGAAACGGTTGGGGCTGGATTTTGTCCTTGTGGGAAGTTCCGTTTATGGTTTGATACAGTTTGACAAGCAAAAGGAATATCTGGCACAGCAGGTGTTGGATGGTGCTTCTTTAAATCCTTTTTTATACATCTGTTCGTCATTATTTATGGTGGGAGCTGCATTGATTATTCTGCGGATTTTTCCATGGATTGTTAAAGGCGTGTTTTATCCGGGTAAAAAATGGTGGTCACCTGCCATGTATAGTTCATTTTTAAGAATCATTCGAACCGGAAAGAATCAGGGATTTTTGATCATTTTCCTGATTTTAACAATCGCAATGGGTGTTTTCAGTGCCCAGGCCGCAAGAACCATTAATGCCAATGCACAGGAACGAATTCAGTATACGGTTGGAGCGGATCTGGTTTTAAAGGAATATTGGCCGGATAACAGCCAGATTGTAAATGCAGGAGAGGAAATCGTCTACAAAGAACCATCTTTCGAGAAATATCGGGAGCTGGAGGGCGTAGAGAGTGTAACAAGAGTATATGTAGATGATAAGGTTCAGGCGTTTATTGATGGTGGAAAAATATCAAACATTATGTTAATGGGGGTACATACCAGAGAATTCGGCGAGACGGCTTATTTTAAAGAAAATCTACTGCCGGAACATTATCACACCTATTTAAATGCGATCTCTCAGAATGCAAAGGCTGTTTTGGTATCTTCTAATTTCAGGGATAAATATGGATATGAGATTGGTGATATCATTACGTATAATTCCCAGGGAAAGCATAATATGCAGGGGATTATTGAGGGATTTGTGGAGTATTGGCCTGCTTATGAACCTGTCGTGCGAGTGAAAGAGGAGGATGGAAGCTACTCTGAAAGGGAACATTTTCTGATTGTTGCACATTTAACCCAGATTCAGTCTGTCTGGGGAGTGATGCCTTATCAGATATGGATTAAAACAAAAGGTGCTTCAGCGTTTATGTATGAATATGTACAGGAGCAGGATCTGAAGCTCAGTATGTTTCAGGATACGGCGGCTCAGTTGATTGCGCTGAAAAACGATCCGGTTTTTCAAGGAACTAACGGCATTTTGACCTTGGGATTTATCTGTATTCTTGTGCTGTGCATCATGGGATTTTTGATCTATTGGATTCTGTCGATTCAGTCAAGAACACTGCAGTTTGGTATTTTCAGAGCCATGGGAATGTCTATGAGAGGAATATTTGTAATGCTGATCAATGAGCAGATTTTCATTACAGGGATTTCCATGGGAGCAGGTCTGCTTCTTGGGATTTTGACAGCAAAGCTGTTCGTGCCACTGATTCAAATTGCCTATTCTACTGCGGATCAGGTAATTCCCATTGAGATTGTCAGTGAGGGCAGTGACTATATCAGATTGTTTGCAGTGATGGGTGCAGGAATTCTTCTGTGTATGGTGATTCTGGGGTGGTTGATCTCCAAGATTAAGATCACACAGGCACTGAAATTAGGGGAGGACTAAGCAATGGAAAAGATTATAGTTGCGAAAAATATCAAAAGAAGCTTTCCTATTGCAGGCGGTGATACCTTCCAGGTACTTAAGGGATTGGATATGGAGATCGGTAAGGGGCAGCTTGCTATATTAAAGGGGCGATCAGGTTCCGGTAAAACAACTTTGATGAATATTCTAAGTGCTCTTGATTATCCCACAGAAGGAAGTGTTTTGTTTCTCGGCAAAGAAATTACTGATTTGTCTGAAAAGAAGAGAGAGCAGATTCGAAGACGTGAGATAGGATTTGTATTTCAGTCTGTGGCACTGGTGCCTATGATGAGTGCTTTTGAAAATGTAGAATTTGCATTGCGAATGGCAAAGTATCGTGGGGATAGAAAAGAAAGAGCACAGGAGTGTCTGAAAATGGTGGGGCTTGGAAATCGTATGCACCATATGCCCCAGGAACTTTCCGGTGGAGAACAGCAGAGAGTCGCTATTGCGAGAGCGATTGCACACCGCCCGAAGATTATTTTTGCAGATGAGCCTACGGCTGAGTTGGATACCAATACGGCACTTTTGGTTATGAAGATATTTAAGGAATTGATTGCCGCAGAAGGCGTCACGATTGTTATGACGACTCATGATACGGGACTGATGGAAATCGGAGATGTGATATTTCAGTTAGAGGATGGTGAATTTGTTGAGTAAGGATATCATTGTTTGTGAGAATCTTGTAAAGATTTATAAGACAAAAGATTCAGAGGTTCTGGCGCTTCAGGGACTGGAAATCAATATCGCGGAAGGTGAGCTGATGGCCATTGTGGGAAACAGCGGCAGTGGAAAGTCTACTTTCTTAAATATGATCGGTGGATTGGACAGGCCTTCGGCAGGCCGGCTGATAGTGGACGGCAAGGACTTGTTTAAAATGAATGAAAAACAGTTGGTAGAATACAAACGAAACACAGTAGGCTTTGTCTGGCAGAATAATGCACGAAATCTGATTCCCTACCTGACAGCGGTACAGAATGTAGAGCTTCCCATGGTCTTTGGAAGCCCAAAACAGAGAAATCAACGAGCCACAGAACTTCTGGAACTGGTTGGCATGGGGCACAAAAAGAATCATCGGCTGAGCCAGTTGTCCGGAGGAGAACAGCAAAGAATCGCCATAGCCATAGCACTGGCCAATCATCCGAAAATACTGCTGGCGGATGAACCCACCGGTGCAGTGGATGTAGCTACTGCGAATTATATTTTGGATGTTTTCCGGGAACTGAACAAGAAACTGGGGCTTACCATCGTGATCGTAACCCATGATCGGATGCTGGCAAAAAAAGTAAATCGTGTGGTGGCAATCCGGGATGGGAAAACCAGCAGTGAAATGGTCATGAAGCAAAGCTATGTAGATAAATGGGATTCCATTGGCATGTTTGATGAGTCCCAGGATGAATATGCCGTGCTGGATCGAGCGGGAAGAGTACAGATTCCCAGAGATATGCTGGATAGTATCGGGGTAACAGGCAATAAGATCCGGATTGAAGTTGTGGACGGAAGAATTATTATTGATGCACCTAAGAAAGAGTAGAGAATTTATTTGTAAAAATGTTGCACTATATGAAAGATCATAATAGTGCAACATTTTTAGTTCCCGCAATTAGTGTAAGGTGCGCAACATTTTTGGGGATACCCCATAATAATTTTTAAATAAATGGTTAAAATGGCTGAGATTATGAAAACCACATTCAAGGGATATCTCCAAAATCCGCATATCTGTATATAAAAGTAAATGAGCACTATGGATCAGGCGTTGTTCGTTGATCCATTCAATAGGAGTCTGAAGCAGATGTTTTTGGAAACAGCGGCAAATATGAGGATATGAATAATCCGTATGTTCTTTCAGATATTCAATACCACCGGAAAGGCCTTCCGGGGTTTTCATTTTTTCAACCAATTGCTTCATCCAGGAGGGCATGGAGTCCTCCAGGCTGTTGGTGTGGACAAAATTGCTGCAGAGCAGACAGGTGATCATCCATTGCTTGACGGTGCCTCTTTGCTGGCTGGATTGCTTAGCAGGAAGAAGCATTTCTTTGGAAGTGGTGATCAATGTGGAGATCATTTCATGGGGTAATTGTCCGGTCAGAGGACTGGAAAAGAGTTGTGCATCCGTCATTTCCAAAAAGTCCAGAATCTCTTTCATCAAATCCAAAGTTACGCAGATATTGATCAGATCAAATCCCTTTTCATCCAGGCATTTAATACTATGATAATCATCCGGACGCAGTATGATAAAGTCTCCCCGGTTTAAAAAATATTGTGTTCCGTTGATTTCATTGATGGCACTTCCGCTGGAAATGATTTCAACCTCGTAAAATTCATGACAATGCCATATGGGAACCACATTTTGGTTAATATGACGGGAAAGACAGTAATAATCTCGCTGTGGAGTGAAAAATATGTCAGCACTCAGTCTTTTTTTCATTTTTTTTATTCTCCTAATAGCAAATTCAATAAAAAATTAATAGAAATTTTAAAAAAGTTTACAACATATCAATATAGTACAATAAATGAGAATAAAATGCAAGAATCTATAAAAATATGTTACTATAATATAAACTGTATAAATTAGAGGAGGTGTTTGTGATGACAGGAAGAGAAAGACTAATTGCAGCTCTTGACAGAAAATGTCCGGACAGATTGCCGGCAACTACACATCACATAATGAGTACTTTCTTAAAGGAATATATGGGCGGATGCAGCTACCATGATTTCTTTAAGCAGATGGAACTTGATCCCATTTGTTGGGCAAGCAGTTTTCAGTATACTCCCGAACAGTTGGAGAATTGGAGATTGGAAAAAGAGCAGGTTCCGAATCAGCAGTATTACACAGAGCGCTATTATATCCATACACCGGCAAAGACCTTGACCATGGTGGTGCAGTCTAACAAGTATACAAGCTGGGTAATAGAGCATTTGTTAAAAGACAAAGAAGATATTGCGATTTTAGATAGATATATGCCGGTTCCTAAGGCGGATAAAACCGTGTTTGAAAAGGCGGCAATAGAACATCCGGAAAGCCTGATCCGTACCAATATGGCATGCTTGATCCCTCAGGGACAGCCGGGATGCTGGCAGGATTTGGCACAGTTTTTCGGAATTCAGGATTTGATCATGGAAACCTTTGATGATCCGGATTGGGTACATGAAGCATTGGAAATGATTCAGCGTAAGAAACTGGAATATGCAAAGAATCTGAAGGGATGCCCCATTGACTTGATTGAGTTGGGAGGCGGTGATGCTTCTACAACAGTAATTTCACCTTCTATTTTTGATGAATTTGTGGCTCCTTATGATGCGCCTCTTGTAAAAGCAATGCAGGATAATGGACAGCGTGTAGTATATCACACCTGTGGCGGCATGATGCCTATTCTGGAAAATCTTGCGGATATGGGAGTAAATGCACTGGAAACCTTTACACCTGCTGATATGGGTGGAGATGCAAATCTTGCAGAAGCAAAGAAGCGTATCGGGCATCGCGTATGTATGATCGGTGGTTTTGACCAGTATCATTATTTCAATGGATGTACTCCGGAAGATACAAAGAAGTTTGTTCGTAAGTGCTTTGAGGAAGCCGGCGAAGGCGGTGGATTTATTCTTTCACCTTCAGACCATTTCTTTGATGCGGATCCCAAGCTGATCAAGGCGTTTGCTGAAGAAGCAGCAAGATGTACATATTAAATGCTTGTAAACCTTATGGTCTGTGAAGATAAGCAGGACTTGTCTTCGGGAGAGGAATGTATATGGGTAGAATTGATCTTGTAAATATAAAACAGGGTACGGATTCATCACCGCGTTTTTCCCAGGGAAATACATTGCCCCTGGTGCAAAGACCCTTCGGTATGGCTGCGTTTGTGCCACAGACTGACTCAAGAGGCGGATGGTTTTATCATCCTCATTCCAAGTCACTGGAAGGCATAAGGCTTACACACCAGCCAAGTCCATGGATCAGTGATTATGGTACTTTTTTGATGACACCTCAAAATGCTGTGATTTCAGATTCCAGTGTGAGAGCGTGGGGAGGATATAAGGCACAGGACGCTGTGATGCGGCCATCTTATATGAAGCTTCATTTCCTTCGTTCCCGGTGCGATTTTGAGATAACACCTACGGAAAGAGGTGCGGTGTGCAGACTGGCATTTCAGACGGATAAAAAATCCTGCCTGTCTTTATTGCCGGTTATGGGTGAATATCATTACAGTGTTTATCCTGAGAAGAATCAGATTGTAGGCAGTACAACCGGACATGCCGGTGATATTGCTGAGAATTTCAAAATGTATTATGTACTGCAGTTTAAACCGGGAGATGTAGATTTTGAATTAACGGCTCTTGGCGGAGAGAACGGTACAGAAAAAACAGCGTTACATATTTATTTGAATCATCAGAATGTGGAATATGCATTGGCTACTTCCTATATTTCAGAAGAATTGGCACAGCTTTCACTGGAACGGGAGATTGGTAATCGTACTTTCGATGAAATCTATGCAGAGAATGAAGAGATCTGGGAAGAAAGATTAAGCCGCATTGATGCACAGTTTGATGATGCGGAAAAGGAAAAGACTTTTTACACCTGTCTTTGGAGGACCTTCCTGTTCCCGCATAAATGTTATGAATATGATGAGGCGGGAAAAAAAGTCCACTATACTCCAATTGATGGCAGTGTAAGTGAAGGCGTTCGTTATACGGACAATGGTTTCTGGGACACCTACCGTACCGTATATCCGTTATTTGCCATGATCGCAAGAGATGAGTACGAACAGATGCTGGAAAGCTTTGTGGGAGATTACAAGGAATGCGGATGGCTGCCAAGATGGATTTCCATCGGTGAAGTGGGATGTATGCCTTCCACATTGATCGACGCGGTGATCGCACATGCGGTGATCAATAATATCGGAAGTCGCAGGTTGTGGGAAACTGCTCTGGAGGGTATGTTAAAGCATGCCAATGAAAAAGCGCCGCTTCCGAGATTCGGAAGAAACGGTGTGGAGTTTTACTGTGAATACGGCTATGTACCTCGTGAAGAATATAAAGAGTCTGTCAACCTGACACTGGATGCAGCATACGGTGACTGGTGTATCGCTGTGGTGGCAAAAGCACTTAATAAAGAAGAGTTAGCACAAGAGTACTTGAATAGATCTAAGAATTATGGTAAACTCTTTGATAAGGAGACCGGTTTTATGCGAGGCAGAGATAAGGCCGGTGTTATGGCAGAAGACTTTGATCCGGCAAGATGGGGTAAGGAATATACGGAAGCTGCTGCATGGCAGACTACATTCTCTGTACCTCATGATCTGGACGGTCTGGCGGAACTGATGGGTGGTAAGGAAGCGCTTCTGGAGAAACTGGATGAATTGTTTGCAACACCTCCACATTATTCCATTGAAGGTTACGGAAGAGAGATTCATGAGATGACGGAGATGGCTGCATTGGATTTTGGACAGTGCGCGATCAACAATCAACCTTCTTTCCATCTTCCATATATCTATGCTTATTTCGGAGAAGAGGAGAAGGCGCGTTACTGGGTTCACAGAATGGCTAATGAAGCATTCTCCTATAAAGAAGATGGATTCCCGGGAGATGATGATAACGGAACCTCTTCTGCATGGTACATATTTGCTTGTCTGGGATTTTATCCAATTTGTCCGGGAAGTACGGAAATGGTAAAGATCCAGGGACTGGCAACAGATTGGTATATTCCTGCTATGGAATTGCGAAAAGGTATGTAATGATTTTAAAAATCAATTACGGATAAAAGAAAATAAAAAAGAGAGGGAAAATTTATGAGTAGTAAAACGAGTAAGTCACAGAATCAGGCAGTGGCTTATGAAAAAAAACAGTCATGGTTCGCTGCTTTTCTTGGAAGCTTTGCAGGCTACAAGAAATATTACGCACTTACACTGATGTTTCTCCCTGTAGTAGTGTACTTCTTCATCTTTAAGTACATTCCTATGGGCGGTATTGTAATGGCTTTTAAGGATTACAAGATTCGTCAGGGTATCTGGGGAAGTGCATGGAACGGACTGGACAACTTCACAAAGCTCTTTGCCACCAATACATTTGAACGTGCGGTAAAGAACACTCTTGAAATCAGCTTTTTGAGAATTATCTTCGGTTTCCCTGTACCGATCATTCTTGCACTTTTACTGAACGAAGTAACCCATAATGGTTATAAGAAAGCAGTGCAGACAATTACATATTTACCACACTTTATTTCTTGGGTCGTTTTGGCAGGTTTGTTTGAACAGCTTCTCTCTCCAAGTAATGGTGCTTTAAACAGTATTTTAGGAACCCTTTTTGGTATGGAACCTATTTACTTCCTGGGTGACAATGAATATTTCCGAGGAACATTGATCGTAACCGGTATCTGGAAGGGCGCAGGTTGGTCCTCCATCCTATATCTGGCAGCAATTTCCGGCATTGATGTGTCTTTGTATGAAGCGGCTAAATGTGACGGTGCTACAAGACTTCAGTGTACAAGATTTATTACATTGCCATGTATCGCAGCAACAATCACTGTTATGTTGATCCTGGAAATCGGTGGTATTTTGGACGCAGGTTTCGACCAGATCTTCAACTTATATAACTCAGCAGTATATGAAACAGCAGATATCATTGATACTTATGTATACCGTTATGGTCTCGGTGAAATGAAGTATGCGATGGGTACTGCAATTGGTCTGTTTAAGAACGGTATCGGATTTATCCTTGTAGTAGGTACTAACTGGATAACCAATCGTATCAATGGAAACGGAATTTGGTAAGAGGTGGCAGTTATGATAAGAAAATTGAAAAAAATTACGTTTGGATCATTTTTGATTTACTTTGTTCTGGGACTGTTCTCAGCTTCCATCGTTGTAGCATTTGTACATTTGCTTAGTATTTCCTTCTCGCCTTCTCATGTAGCAACCAAGGGTGGTCTGCATTTATGGCCAAAGGATTTTACACTGAAAAACTATCAGGAAGTATTTAAGAACAATTATATCTGGATTGGTTACAAGAACACCATCTTTATTACAATTGTTGGTACTGTTGTAAAACTGTGCTTCACAGCATTGGGTGCATATGTACTTTCAAAGAAGTACTTCCCTCACAGAACATTCTGGACCTTCTACATTGTATTTACAATGTTCTTCTCCGGTGGTTTGATTCCTACTTACTTGTTGAACAAGCAATTAGGTCTTATGGATAACATCCTTGTATTGATCATTCCTGGTTTGATCAGTGCATACAACCTGGTTATCATGAGAAACTTCTTCCAGTCACTTCCTGAAGAAGTGGAAGAAAGTGCGATGATCGACGGTGCAGGTCGTTTCAGAATTTTCTATGCAATCGTGCTTCCTATGTCAAAGCCGATTCTTGCAACTGTAGGTCTGTGGCTGGCAGTAGGACATTGGAACTCTTGGTATGATGTATTGATCTACATCACCGACGAAACCAAGTTTACACTTCAGATCGTGTTAAGACGTATCCTTCTTACTGGATCTAAGGAAATCATGGAATTCAGTTCCACAACACAGGAAATGATCAGTTCAGAAGGTTTGAAGGCAGCTACTATTTACGTGGCAACTCTTCCGATTTTATGTGCATATCCTTTCCTTCAGAGATACTTTGTAAAGGGTATCAACATGGGTAGTTTAAAGGGTTAAGCTATCAATGCATATTTAATTTGATATAAATATTCTTCACTGTGTGGAGAACTTCATACAGTGAAGAAATGATTTATATATAACTATTATTAATTTTATTATTTAACATTCTAGGAGGAATAACAGAATGAAAAAGAAATTTATTTCGTTACTGCTGTGTTCAGCTATGGCAGTTTCCCTTCTTGCAGGTTGTGGCAATAATGCTGCAGAAACCAGCAAGGAAAGCAGCAGTGAAGCACCAAAGAGCGAAGCTAGCTCAAGCGCTGCAGAAAGCAAAGAAGAACCCGTTGCTACAGAACCTATGCACATTAGTGTAGCTGGTTACTTCTTCGGTCCTGTAAATGATGAAAAGGACGTTATCACACCTGCTGTTGAAGCTCGCTTATTAGAAGAGCACGGCATCAACGTTGACATTGAGCTTGTTTACATCGAACAGGCTAACTACGCAGAACTTCTTAACACTCGTCTTGCAGGCGGTACAGCTCCAGACGTATTCCTTGCACAGAGCAATACCACTATGGAAACATACTATGATCAGGGTGTTATCGCTTCTTGGGATATGGATTTCTTCGCAGAAAACGCTCCTGATGTATGGAACTTCATCAACAGCGGTGCAGCATACGGCGATTTGATCGACGATGTTGATATGTGGAAAGAATATGCTTGTCTTGATGGAGAAATGGTAACTGTTCCTTCCTTCAAGCCAGACGGATCTATGCCTTCTAAGCAGCTCATTTATCGTGGTGACTGGTTAGAAAAACTCGGTGTAACCGAAGATCAGCTTCCAAAGACAGTTGAAGAATACGTTGATTTAGCATATCGTTTTGCTAAGGAAGATCCAGATGGAAACGGTGCTAACGATACTTATGGTATGAGCGCAACCGGTATCAAGGCTCTGTTTGGTGCTTATGGTATGTCTTCTGGTTTCGTTGGCGGTACTTCTTACTGGCAGGAAAAAGATGGCAAGATCGTTAACCCTGACGTAAGTGATGAAGCTAAAGAAGTTGTTAAGATCATCGCTAAGATGTATCAGGACGGCGTTCTTGATCCTGAATTCGTAACCGGTAAAGAAGCTATCTCTGGTAGCTACTGGGCAGTTTCTAACGGTCTTGTAAATGGTAAGTATGGTGTATCTGCTCTTGCTTCTATCGACCACTATCGTCTCAGAGGCGTAGTAAGTGCAGAAGATGCAGGTGGCCCTTGTGCACAGGAATACTGGGCAGTTAACGGTGAAGATGCAACCTTCGCATACGGTCCTTGGCCGGCAGGTCCTAACGGTGAGTATGGTTACTCTGTAGGATATCCTGTAGCTGTTTCTGAATCTGCAGTTTACAATGTAGATCTTATGGATGATATGGATAAGCTCGCTACTATCTTCCAGATCATGAACGCATTCGCTACTGATGATGAACTTTACATGCTTGCTGCATATGGTATCGAAGGAACTCACTATACTAATAATGGTGATGGTACTTATACACGTAGCGCAGACTTCGATAACGCTGGATTTAATGAAATCGGTCTTTGGGGATGCCGTAGCTTATACGGTGGAGACCGTACCTTCAGCCAGACCGCATATGATGCAGTATTCTACAAAGATAAGTCTATCGCTAACCGTTTAGCATGGTTTGAAAAGCCTCAGTACGACAGCTACATCATGAACGCTGTATCTGTAACTCTTCCTTCAGCAGGCGATTTACAGAGCGAAATCAACACATATCGTGATGAAACCTGGATCAAGATGATCAAGGGCGAACTTGATGTTGAAAAGGATTGGGCTGCTTATGTAGCTGAATACAATAAGTTAGGTGGACAGACATTAGCAGACGAAGCTAACGAATGGTACGCAAGCAAATAATAAGTAACCATTATAATGGTTGAGTAATTTTCAAGGCTGGTGTAATAGGGAAACTTATTACATCAGCCTTTGAATTAGATTGAAAGGATAAAAGTGGTAAAAAATGAAATATTTCGACTGGGATGATCAAAATATTAGTAATGACTTAACCCCTGAATTTGAATTTACGAAAGTTTATAAGGAATATACCGGGGCTAATCGTGCCATTAGAGAGGCTCGTTGTCTTGCAGTCTGTCTGCCGGCATCTGCTCTTCCGGTGGAAAAAGGTGACTGGTTTGTAGGACGTAAAAAATATCGTCCACTGGGAATTTCACCCAGTTATTGGAATGATGAGACAGACGGACTGGATCATGTATCTTATTATGCGGATATTGAAAGATTAACTCGTGTAATGAGCAGAGAAGATCAGACAGCAGAACAGAAGTGTAAAATTGCTGATATGATCGCTTTTTGGGAAAATGAACATATAAATGCTAAAGTACGTGCAAGCTTTGATGATGTAATGCTTCGTGAAATGCCAAGTGACAGATGGACGAAGGAATCGGGAGCTATTTTTGGACTGTATCGCCTTGGTGGTGCGCAGTTGGATTATGATAAATTAGTAAGACTTGGAATTCCGGGTCTACGCAGTGAAATCGAAAACAGAGGACTTGCAGCAGATATTACAGAAGAACAGAAGGGATTTTTGCAGGGCCTTTTAGAAGTATTAGATATATTGGAAAAATTATTGGAGTCCTATGAGCAGCAGTTAAATGGTCTGCTTTCTGATCCGGAATGGGATAAAGAACAATTAGAAAGCATGATTTATTGTACACAGATGCTGCGTCAGCGTGCACCGGAAAGTCTGCAGGAGGCAATGCAGTTAGTATGGCTGTATGCTTGTTTCTCCGGTACACTTGATTTCGGAAGAATGGATGAATTTTTCGGTGATCTGTATGTACATGATATTGACAATGGTGTGTTAGATCATGATAAAGCATTGAAATTGTTATTGTCCTTCTATCGTCTGGCGCGTGAAATTATCAATCGTGATACCAGATTGATTCTGGGTGGTTTGGGTCGCCGCAATGAGGAAAATGCAGACAGATTTGCATTGATTGCTATGGAAGCCAGCGGTATCCATCGTCAGGTGCAGCCTCAGGTATCTTTGCGTATGTACAAGGGTATGTCTCAGAAAGTACGTGAAGCAGCTATGGATTTCCTGGAATTGGGATTATCTTATCCTTTGCTTTACAATGATGAAGCTTCTGTTGAGGCAGCTATGAAGAGTATGAAGCTTCCTTATGAAGAAGCAATTCACTATTCCTTCTTTGGTTGTGGTGAGTATGTAGTGGATAAGCGTTCCATGGGAACACCCAATGATATTATCAATTTGACAAAGGTATTGGAAGTAACGCTTCACGAGGGTTACGATGTGGTAGGAGATCGTCCACATGGTCTGAATCTGGGTAAAGTGGAGGAGTTTGAAACCTTTGAACAATTATTGGATGCTTATAAGAAGCAGGCAGAATACTTTATCGAGATTTCAGCAAGACATCACAAGCTGGTATATGATACTATTAATAAAGATGGCAGTATGCTGATGACCAGTATGCTTACCTATGATTGTATCGATCGTGCAAAGGCTCTTTTGGACGGTGGTGTGCGTTATCTTCAGGGAACTTATGAAACCTATGGAAATATCACCTTGGCAGATAGTTTGACCGCCATCAAAAAGCTGGTTTATGATGAAAAGCGTCTGACATTACGTGAGCTGGTAGATATTCTGGATAAAGATTTTGAAGGAGCGGAAGATATTCGAAGAGAACTGCTTGCATGTCCGAAATTTGGTAACGGAGATGATACAGCAGATCAGATGGCACAGATTGTGAATGAGCATGTGTTTAAATTTACTGCAGCTCAGGCAGAAAAGAATGATCTGGCATCCTATCTGGTAGTTATGATCAATAATGATGCAAACTCCGTACTTGGTAAGAAGACTTTGGCGAGTGCGGACGGAAGAAGAGCATTTACCTATATGTCCAATGGTAATGGACCTACAGCAGGTATGGATCAAAACGGTATTACATCTATGATTCGTTCCATGGCATCCACAGATATGTCTCTGACTGCGGGTACTGCACAGAATATTAAGCTGAGCAGAGAACTGTTTTTCAAGAATAGAGATGCAATTAACAATCTGATTGATGCAGCATATGAATTAGGTATTCTTTCCCTTAGTATTTCCGTAATGGATAAGGGCGATATGGAAAAGGCATTGGTTCATCCCGAAGAATACCAGAATTTATTTGTAAGAGTAGGTGGTTTCAGCGCAAGATTTATTGAACTGGATCCGGAAACACAAAGAGATATGTTTAACAGGACGTTGTATTAATGATGGAAGTAAAAGGATGTATCAGTGATATTATACCATTTTCACTGCATGATGGACCGGGGATACGGACTACGGTATTTTTAAAAGGATGCCCACTTCGTTGTCCCTGGTGCCACAATCCGGAGACACAGCGAAAAACGCCGATGAATATGTACTATCAGGAGAAATGCCTTCATTGTGGACGCTGTGAACAGGCTTGCCCTAGAAAGCTGCGTACCGCTGACGGTGGTTGGCTTCATGATAACAGTGCCTGCACTGCTTGTGGAGCCTGTGTTGCAGCATGCCCTGTAGGAGCAAATAAGATCAACGGTTACTATCTGACACCTGAGGAAGTATTGGCCATAACCGTTAAGGACAGTGTGTTCTATAAGAAGAGCGGTGGTGGTGTTACCATTTCCGGAGGGGAAGTTTTAACCCAGGAAGAATTCCTGTGCGAGACAGCCAGACTTCATAAAGAGGCAGGGATTGATCTGGTGCTGGAAACATGTGGATTTGGTAGATGGGCGGCATTGGAAAAAGTATTTCCCTATGTATCCTTGTTTTTGTTTGACTGGAAGATGACCAATCCGGAAGAACATAAAAAACTGACCGGGGTGGATAACGCACTGATTCGAGAAAATCTTGAAAAATTAAATGCAGCCGGTGCCAATATCATACTTCGTTGTCCCATTATCCCGGGATGCAATGATACGGATGAACATTTTCGCGGGATCGGAGAACTGACACAAAAGTTAGAGAATATCCGCGAAGTGGAAATTTTACCCTACCATTCTTTGGGGAATTCAAAGCGTAAAAAGATGGGGCTGGAGCAGGACGGATTTCAGCCACCTGAGTTAGAAAAAAGTCAAGAATGGAAGGAAATACTCGGGCAATATTGTAGAGTGCCGGTAAAACTTTAAAAAAATGGAAAGGCTTGGTGAACTATGATGCATGGACAATGGGTAGGATGCCAAAACTGTGAAGCACCATTCATTTTGGGGCAGTTTGAGGTAAAGGAATTAAAGAAAATATGCATTGATATATGTGGTCTGGGCTTTTTTGAATTATTTATCAATGGAACAAAAGTATCTGAGGATGTGTTGACCCCTGTATGGTCGGATTATGATTCCAGAAAAGGACAGAGATTAAAATATCCCATCAATGATGAACGAAGCTATCTGGTATATTATTGCAGATATGATATTTCAGAGCTGTTAATGGAAGGAAGCAATAGCATAGAGGTACTTCTTGGCAATGGTTGGTATCAGCAGACCCAGAGATGTGCAGAAGGTGAAATGAGCTATGGTCAGCCCAAGCTTTGGTTTGAGATCAAAGAGGAGGGGATGGAAGAAAACATTCTCTGTAAATCCGGAGAGTGGCTTAAGTGGAGACCTTCTCATATTGTATTTAATAATGTTTATATCGGTGAGGAACAGGATTTTACCTACGCCGAAGAGCCATTACAGCCGGTAGAACTTGTGAAAGCTCCGGAAGGAGAGCTTCGTATGCAGGATTGCCCCGCGGACCGGGTGATCCGAGAAGTGATTCCCAAATATCTCGGTGAAATCGAAGGCAGAAAAGTATATGATGTGGGTGAAAATATCACCGGATGGGTTGCATTCACAGAAAAGGAAGCTGCCGGAGAAAAGGTGATAGTCCGCTATGCGGAGCTATTAAATGAAGATGGAAGTCTGTGTTTTGACAGTACAGGCGGTTTAAAACAGGTACAGAGAGATATCTATACTTCAGCAGGAGAAAATGCGGAATGTGCACCACATTTTACCTGGCATGGATTTCAGTATTTTGATCTGGAAGGAAATGTAGAAAATCTTAGAGTACAGATTGTACATTGTGATGTGGAAGTTACAGGAAGTTTCCGTTGCAGTGATGAAAATATTAACTGGCTGGTAGAGGCCTATACAAGAAGCCGTCTGGGTAATATGCACTGTGGTGTTCCCATGGACTGTCCTCATAGAGAACGTTTGGGATATACCGGTGATGCACAGGCTGTTTGCGGAACGGATTTCTGGATGTTAGATGCAGATAAATTCTATCGTAAATGGATGGATGATATTGCAGCAGGACAGTGTAAGAAAAGCGGACATGTACAGCATACCGCACCATTTTATGGTGGTGGCGGTGGTCCCGGAGGCTGGGGCGGTGCTATAGTATTGATTCCATGGGCACATTATCGCAGATATCAGGACAAAGAGATCTTAAAGAGATATTATCATAATATGTGTGAATATATCAGATACATGTATTCCAGATGTGATGAAAATGGTCTTGTGGCAAGAGAAGAGGAAAGAGGCTGGTGTCTTGGTGAATGGTGTTCACCGGAGAGAGTAGAAATTCCTGCAACTTTTGTAAATACCTATTATTTGGTGAAGTGCTTAGAAGTAGTATTGGAGGTTTCTGGGATTATCGATCAGGAATGTCCATATTCTGCAAGTGATGTAGAAAAACTCAAAGAAATTCTGAAAGCACAATTTTATGATGCAGAGAAGAATACATATGCAAAAGGTATTCAGGGTGCAGATAGCTTTGCTTTGGATATCGATCTGGGTAATCAGGCATTGGCTGACGCAGTGGCAAAATATTACGAGGAAGAGCTGGGATTTGATACCGGATTTTTAGGTACCGGTATTTTGATCAGACAGTTGTTTAAACGTGGATACGGAGAGACAGCAGTAAAGCTTTTAAAGAGTGAGAGAGAAGGCCGCAGCTACGGTTGGCAGAGATTACAGGGAGCGACCACACTTTGGGAACGTTGGGATGGCTATGAATCTCACAATCACCCTATGTTCGGAAGTCCTGTACAGTGGCTGTTTGAAGGATTGCTGGGTATTCAGGTAGACGAAGGACTGACCATTCAACCTCTCTTTACCGGTGGGCTTGATTGGGTGGAAGGCAGTGCAGATACTGTCCATGGTAATGTAAGTGTGAATTGGAAGCGAGAAGAAAATTGCACTATGTTGTGGATATCAGTTCCATGTGTAACGAAATTAGTTCTTCCGGACAGAACACTTTGTCTGGAAGCGGGAGAATATAAATATACTATCGAATAGGAGGAAGGGAAAAATGAAAGTTGAACAGAGAGACCAATTAATGCTGATGCTGGAAGCTCTCACAAGAGATTTTTATCATCCCATAGGAGAGATTGCTTTAAGTGGATTTAAGGCAGAATCAAAGCTTTTACTGAAGGATGCAGAAAAGCAGCCACGTCAGCCATATGCAGAAGGCGACGCATGGGGAAATTCATGGGAATATGCATGGATGTTTGGAAAGATCGTGGTTCCTGAAAGTGCAAAAGGGGAACGTATTGTCATGAATCTGAATCCGGGAGGAGAAAGTACTCTGTTTGTAAACGGACAGCCTTTCGGTACCTATCGAGGCGGAGTTGTTATCCTAAAGCATCACTATGTTGTAGACCAGACCCTGACCAGATGTGCAGAAGGTTTGGAAGAATTTGAACTTGCAATGGAAGTTTATGGTGGTACACCGGTGCCGGTTTCTCCAAGAGGCAGATGTGCAAGCGGTCCTATCTTCCCGGAAGAAGGCGTAAGAATGACCGGAGCAGATCCTGCAGTGTTAGGAAAATGTGATTTCGGTATCTGGAATGAAGAAGCATATCAGCTTTGGTTGGATGCAACAGCACTTCTTGATATTTATGAAACACAGGATAAGAACTCATTCTTAAGAGAAAAGATCGGTAACCTTTTAGGCGAAATGCTTGATAAGGTAGATATCGAAGTGCCTCTGGCACAGCGTCGCAAGGCATACAATCAGGCTCGTGAGATCTTAAAACCTGCTATGGAAGCAAAGAATGGAACCTTCGCTCCTAGTATGGGTGCTATTGCAAACTCCCATCTGGATGTTTGTTGGTTATGGCCATTGGCAGAAACTGAGAGAAAGACTATTCGTACCATTTCTCAGCAGCTTCGTTTGTTGGAAGAATACCCTGAAGCAAAATTCCTCCAGAGCCAGTGTGTATTATATAAGATGTGTCAGGATCAGTATCCTGAATTATTTGATAAGGTAAAAGAAGCCATTGACAGAGGACAGTGGGTTGCTGAAGGTGCTATGTGGGTAGAACCTGATACCAACTTAGCAGGTGGTGAAGCGATCATTCGTCAGTTCTTATATGGTAAGCGTTATTTCCAGGAAGAGCTGGGTGTGGACAGCCGTATTGCATGGCTTCCTGACTCCTTTGGATATTCTGCAGTATTGCCACAGATTCTGGCAGGCTGTGATGTAGATGGTCTGACAACACAGAAGATTTTCTGGACTTATAATGATGCGGAACAATTCCCCTATCACGCTTTCCAGTGGAAAGGTCTGGATGGAACCAGTGTACCTTGTTATCTGCATATGTTCTATGAATCTTTCGTAGATGTTAAGACTTTGATCACACGTTGGAATGCTCGTCTGACTCAGGATGGAAGCGGCGACTTCTATCTGCCATTCGGATATGGTGACGGCGGTGGCGGCCCAACCCGTGATGATTTTGAACAGATCAGAAGAGAAGAAGATCTACAGGGTGTTCCAAAGATGCGTTATGAAACTCCTAATGAGTTGTTTGAACGTCGTACCCAGGAAGAACTTCCTACTTATAGAGGAGAATTATATTTCCAGTGCCATCGTGGTACCTACACCACTCAGGCAAAGGTAAAGAAAGGTAACCGTCTTTCTGAACAGGCAATGCATGCATATGAATTATGGGCATCCTGTGCAAA